>NZ_JBHSAC010000076.1:0-19689 GCF_042649885.1 Streptococcus dentapri
TGGGATTTAGCGGTATACTGTAAGTGGCTCATTAGGACTACCTCCTGTTTGTTTTGTCACTTACAGTATAGTCCTTTTGGGCTTTTTATTGTCGTTGAAAATCAACTAGCACCACGAGTTTTACTTACTTTTTCTCTTTTTATCATCGGTTATATGCAGCTACATTTTAATTGGTACAGTTAGCGACCCACTTGCACTATTTCCATTATCTTTTGGGTTAGCTTTAACCATTGCTTGCTTTGATAAAGTTGATGGCCAACCTTATAACGATGCATTTACAACAGGGAATATTAAAAAAATGGTGTTATATTGGTCAGATTTTATACTTACTAAAGATGATAATAAAAAAAGATTAGCCTTATTATTTACAAAAGTTGTTTTCTCATTTATAATGGGTGCTCTCATCTCACAATATTTCCAAAAAATGATATCACGTTATGCTCTACTTTTAGTATCGCTACCAATTCTATTTTTAATAATATATTATGGCTTCAATAGTTCTAGAATAACTGGTTTAAGCAAAAGTTGAATAGCTGTATCACATTATTAATTAATAAATTTTATAAGTAACATGAGTATCATTTAGATGAATAATTTGCATCCACTTATATTGATGACATGAAAGGTAATGTTAATAGTCCGCTACACGCTGACTACCTCAATAACAAGATGAAGTCTGTCAAACGCCGTCATAAAGAGCTGAAACACGCCACTCTACATAAATTACGCCATACTGGGGGCAAAAGCTGGAACCTTACTAGAAGCCCTTACTACACATAGCGATAGTCTTACAACTAAAACCCTGTGTCAATGCTTCAAATGTTGTTCCACTTAGTGCTGGTGAGGCTGCTTACAGAGAGTCAAAATAAATAAGGTGAGTTTTTCACAAAGTGCATGAAAAACACCCAATAAGGTAAACATTGAGTGTCTGTAATTGTTGCTGTAAAGCGATTCTTAACGTTTTGAAAACTGGCTAGCTTTACGAGCTTTCTTAAGACCTGGTTTTATGACTAGGGATTGGAAGAACTTTGAATGTTTGTCGTTTCAAGCTTCTACGCTTTTTTATTTTAACTCAATTTCAAAAAGTTAGAATTTCTTTGAAGAAAACAGGGAACTTTTTTAGTGCAACATATATGTTCTACCCGTGGTGCTAGTTAATAGGAAGAAAACATCACAAAGGAGTATAAATATGACTTCAAAAAATAAGCAATAGAAGAATTTGAGAGAAGATATTTACCAATTATCAATCCTCATTATTGAACACCTTCAACCGAGTGTATAACTCATACATTAGACTATTCGAAAGTTAGTTGTCCATTATTATGAAACCGATCTCCCAAAAGTTACTTTAAAGACAAATTCAGAAATTAACAATCTACAACTAGCAATACAAATGTGACCTATCTAAAATTTATTTATACATTTTCAGAGATTTTTTATCTGGTATTAATAAATATAATGGAAGTAGATTAATAACAATCATGAGTAAAAACAGTAATACATCCGTAAATTGAATTTCTTTTGACGCCATCAAAGAATTAACCATCTGACTATAATAATATCCTGGAAATATTTTTTGAATTGTACTTACTGTATTTACAAAATCACTTTCGATAGCTAGCTGAGAAAAAGGAATAATGGTAATTGAAGCAAGCACAATAATGGGAAAGCTAATAGTATCAATAACTTTAGAATCAACACGAACTCCAATTACAAAGCCAATAAAACTAAAGTATATTCCCATAAGCATTAATAAAACAAATTGATAGATTAACAAATTACTAAGTGGTAATCTAAAAAATATAGTGGCAACTAAAGTTACTACCATAAAAATCAATCCGTTTAACAAGACCTGAACTAAACTTTGACTCAAAAGATAATTAACTATGCTATAATTTGAAAAACTTGATTCTAATTTATAAAACTCTATTTCCGAAGAAATCCTTTTACTAAATGTTGCCAAACTATTTCCAATAACACCGATAAATACCGCAATACTCAAAAAAATATTTGGCATTATATCCCCTTGCAGATTACTCAAAATCATATACCAGGTAACTGGAATAAATAAAGTAAAAAGAATAAAACGCTTATTTCTCAATACTTGTTTAAATTGAATAAGACTAATCATGTTTTTCCTCCAAATGGTTTAAATCTCGATAATATTGTTCAATTGTTTTTCCTGTCTTATGAATTTCAGCGACAGATTCATCTGCTAAAATATATCCATTTTTTAAAATTAGCACCCTTGTAAAAAACTGATCAATCTGATTGAAATCATGAGTTACAATTACAGATGTACTACTACTATCTTTTAATAATTCCCAAAAATTATCTATAGAAGCCAAATCCATACCAGTTGTGGGTTCATCTAAAAAAAGTAATCTAGGGTTATTTAATAATGATAATAATAATGACAATCTTCTCTGTTGACCTCCCGATAAACCACCTACCATATCTTTTTTCTTATCCAATAGATTTACCTTAGAAAGCATTGATTCAACTTCAAAGTCCTTTAGTTTATTCATATAAGCTTTAAGCAAAACTAGTTCTTTTACTGTCAAATCTTTAATCAAAAGATCATCCTGAGGCATCATTCCAATATCATTCTTGAAATCCAATTGAGTTTTTATCAGTCCACTATCGCTCTTTACTTGTCCAGCAATAATTTTAAATAAAGTGGATTTCCCTGCCCCGTTACATCCAAGTAAAGCTATCTTATCGCCTTCCTTAATAGTAAACGAGATATCCTTAAGAACATTCTTTGATCCAAATTTTTTCTTAATATTATGCAATGAAAACATGACTATCTCCTTTGTTTTGATGACTATAAGATAACATTATTCAACATTAAATTTTATCAATTATCAGAATCGGACCTTACTTTATCAGAAACGGTATTATTACTTTCAATAATAAATTCAGTTAAGCAATCTTCATTGAAATTAGGATTTGGTTCCTCAAAAACAATCCAATCAAGATCTTTGATATAATTTTTCAACGCTTCAATCCCTATTGAACTACATAAATTAATATAAATAGGCTTTTCAAACTTGTTTTTAAAATTACAATCTACAGAAAATTCTCTGACAAAAAAAGTTTTACCACCTAATAAAGTATTTAATTTTACAATTAATTCAGTTTTATTTTGAGCTTGATTTATTAGACTATTTAAGTAACCAGTACTAACTAAAATTTTATCTCTTGCAAGTACAATTTTCTTTTCTCGAAAATATATCATAGGTGCAGTATATACATTCAACGTAGGACTTTCATCATATTTTTTTCTCAACACTAAGTCTGCAATATCGAAGTACATCCCTCCAGTCAATGACAAACTATTAACCATTGCTAACGTCCTCGGAAGAACCATAGGTGTCATACTACCAAGAAATGAATAGTAAAATTCACTTCCATCTTTTTTAAGAAATTTCAAACGTTTTTGAACTTCATGTCTTTCAACCTTAATATCTCTGTAATTTATAAAGCTATTGTTAGTCTGAGCTTTCAAATTATAAATATCAAAAGGCTCTTTATTTGGACGACTATTAGCATTAAAACCAAAATCATATGGTATATCACAAATTTTATCAAAACCAAATTCATCTTCAAAGATTCCTTCTTCAAAGTTATCTTTATAACGATTAGTAAAGATACCATATCCCTTATACACATGGTTTATAAATAATTGTTTCTGACTAAGTTGAGTAAAAAATGTATATGAATGTTCCAAGTTATAATTGATTTCTTGTGCCTTTTCAAATATCATTTGTATCATATTCTCACTTATAACATACTCATCTTCTTTACTTTCACAAATACTATTAATTAGATAATTAATAAGAGGGTATTCATCTAAGTTAAAGAATCCAGAGCGAAGTTCGCCTAGATTAATACTTTTAAAAATATAATCTGACATTTGTGATAAAAATTGATCTAAATCTTGGAAATCAGCAAAATCCTTACCAGATGGATAATAAATTTCCATAAATTTCCAAGCTAATTCTTCTACTTTTTTAGAAGCATCAAAGATAGAATAAAATTTACTTAATTGTTCCTTGTTTTCAAGAAAATTATTAAGAAGCTCCGCTTGATTTTTCGCTATTTTTAAATTTGAAGTATATGTATCTATTGTAAGTACAGGAAAATTTAAAGTATCAATTTCAAGCAAATCGCATAATGATTTAATTTGTTCTGAACATTGTAAAAAGGAATCGATATTGAATCTCTTATTCAAACTCTCTAGATTATCCTTTACTAATAATAATTTATTTAAGAGACTATCATTAGTAAAGTCTATATAATCTATCCATTTAAAATTATCCCCAATAGAAATATCTTCATAAAGTAATATTCCACCATCTAGAAGTTTGATAACTTCTGACTTAGTAAATAAACTACTAAGTTCCTGATAACTAACTATTTTATATTTTAATAGAGTATCAATAGAGGAAATTTTCTTGATTTTTAACTCACGTTCTTGTCCCCTAAATATATTTGATAAATTATTATCAAGTAATACTTTAAAAATATAATAATCTGTATCCTCTGATATAATATAGTTTTGATTAACCAAGAATCGAAACTTGAATTTTTCTATATTTTGTTTTAAAATCTCATAATAAATTCTATTTTCAAGATAACTATGAATCCTGATAACTACTTTATTTTTTGGATTTCTCAGTTGAATACTTTGATCACTATTATATGAAAAACACCCAACTTTACTGACAGTACCAACTCCTCCAGTTTTTAAAGTAAGTTGTGACAAATAGTGATAAAGTGATATCCACTCTTTTTTCTTAAGTCTCTTCTGCGAATCATCTCTAATATCATTAATTTTCTTGATTAAATACTCATTTCTAAAAAGTAAAAAATCTTTATTTTCAACTAACTTGGGTAAAATTTTAATTTGGGAATGAAACTCCTGTTCTAAGCTAGTCTCTATTTCCTGAGTTAATAATTTGTTCTTTGTCCACCTATTGTTATACTCTTCACAAGCACTACCTTTCATAGGAAGAATTTTTTTAATTTCTTTACCTTTTTTTAACTGTCGCTTTATTTTTAAATATTCTTTTGTAATAGTATAGGGAAACTCTTCTTTTGAAATATAATCTTCAATAAAAGTAAGTAGATTTTCTTTTAATAAATTAAGAGCAATCTGATTACTTTTATATTCTTCAATCAAGCTATTAATATTATTATTAAAAAGATACTCTAATAAAACATTTGTGGATTTATCATTTTTCCTGTAAAAAATTTCCATCAGCATTCCTCCAATATGTATTTGTATAACTTGAGTGAAGAGTTGATAAATTTTAAATTGGGCTTATAATCACTTGTATGAGTTCGAGATGTTTTAAATTTTAAATAGCTACCTAAAAACAAATAAAATACATCATTCGAAACTTGATCATAATAGCAAAAATCATCTGAAGTAAAGTCATCTGGGATCTCTAGAGTCAAAAACATAGAATTGTTCTTTAACTTTTGGTACAAACTATGACTATTTTGTATGCGCCAATGGAAATTTAAATTTTGAACTTCAATAGATTTAACGACATTAACTCTATTTAACTCATTTAAAAATTGTTTAAATAACTTTTCTAATGCAAAAATATCATTTAAATTAGACCTTAAGGATAAACTAAAAGTTAAATTAGTTGCCTGAGATCCAATTTGACTATTTACTGTAAATTCACCAATAGACATATTAATATTTTTATTATTGTTATTAAAAGCTACTATCTTTGCATATAAGATATCCCAAACTGATAGAAATTTTTGAATATTATCTGAATTTCTATCTTTCTCATAAAAACTAATTCTTAACTTATTAGTGACATTATTGGTTAAAGTCTCTCCAGATTTAATTGCTATACTTTCAACGGGAATTTCTGGAGCATTATGTAAACTAAACATCTTATCAATTAAAATGTTTTTTCTTTTTAAAATATTAACTAGTGTTAATCCTCCATTTCCAATTTCTTCTGAACTTTGATATATAAATAATATTCTTTTTGAGGTCTCTCGCCTACTTAAATAAGCCATAAACTGTAATAAAGAACTCATGTGTAGATCATGGCCACAACCATGGAAAATATTCCCATTAGGTAAGCATAACGCATCTAGTTCGGCTCTAAAACCTAAATCGTAAGTTCTACATCGATTATTTTCTTCCAATACATTACCATAAATTAATCCTTCTTTTCCTTCATATATGATCTCATATCCTCCAATATCATTGACAATTCGTGAAATTATCTCCCTTGTTTTCACTTCTTGAGAAGATAATTCAGGTGTCTGATGAAGCAATTCATATATTTTTTGACCATACTCGTACAAATCCATAACTACTCTACTCCATATACTATACTAATGGTAGCTCCTCACTTAAGACTACATTACTATCTTTATTTAAAATTAATTTTCTATTGTGTAAAGGAGATAATGATAATAAATAATTACTCATTCTTTCAATAATCATTCCCACAATCAACTCCTCTCTAAAATTATTAATATTTAATAATGCACTTTCAGTAAAAACTGTTTCAATATCGGTATTAAATAAAATCTCCTTTAAGTTATATGCTAGAAGATGGGATTTCTTAATAAACGGTCCTACGGAGTTAATTACACCTGACTGTACAAAATATAAATAGTCATAAGTATGTAGATAGTCTACAATTTCTATTAAATCATCCTCTTTAATAGAGTCTAAAACAACTATAGCTTCCTTATTACCATGTTTATTTTTTATTACAGTTTGTTTGAGTATATTTTTTCCTGAAATTGATACTCTATCTAACTGTGTATCTTGTAACCATTTAAATAGATGAACATTAAAATCTACTGCATCTCTTTCAGTTTGTGAGATTTCAAGAATATTTTTCTTTAATTGATTTAAAAACTTATATTCATTGCCTGATACAATTAGTTTCTGGTGAAATAAGATTTCTAGTTTATTAAATAAAATCTTCTTACTATCTTCATTAAAATCATTAGTAATTACACACTTAAACAAAATTTTATCTAACAACCGATTTTTAATAATTAAAGTATTACCACTAGTAATTAATACTTCAAAAAAAGGATTATTTTTTGCTTTAACCATTTAAAATGCCACCCCATAAATAACAATATCATCTTGACTGCCTGATAATCCAATTGCTTCCTTAGTCATATCTGACAGCACTCCCCCATTAGGTAGGGATTTTTTTCCCATTGCTGTAGAAACTAGTTGAAGATTTTGACCTATATGACCAGCTTCAATCATCGCTAATTGTCTAGAATAATACTTATATTTCTTGAAACTATGTTTTAAATTCATATCTAAAACCACAGCAAAAGAAAGCTTTTTGGTTTCTTCGCTAATTTCCTTATTAAAATGAGATATAGCAAAAATCTCCTCGAATTTAAAATTCACTTGATCTATTTCACTAATCATCCCTAAATCTGCATGTATTTTATAGGCATGATTCTTTTTAAAATATCCCATATCCTTATTAACAATAATAAATATCTTTATTGGATATTGTGCTCCTCCTGAAGGATAACTCCTTAGTGGAATATATTCATCTTTATAGACCTTATTTCTAC
Organism: Streptococcus dentapri; assembly: GCF_042649885.1. Lineage (NCBI taxonomy): Bacteria > Bacillati > Bacillota > Bacilli > Lactobacillales > Streptococcaceae > Streptococcus > Streptococcus dentapri. The sequence goes on from NZ_JBHSAC010000076.1 coordinate 7,600, forward strand.
GTCCATCACTAATTGCTTTATTGATAAGAAATAAAAGTTCCTCCTCTGACCACTCACTATCTAAATGTTCTACTGGAGTTGATCTTCGAGCTTCAAGCGAAAATGTTAAACTATCCTTAATTTCAATTCTTGAACTATCAATATCCCAAAAGCTTTTTGTCGAATTAGTCGAATCTTCCTGTGGTAATGATTTTTCAAACTTCAAATTTAAATTACCAGTAGGAGCAAAATTCATTAACCATCCACTAAAATTCTGTGCATCTCTAAGGTTTTGTCTCACTAGATATTTATAATCATGTTTTTTATTTATATAATATTTTTCATTCAAAATCATAATTTACTTTTCCTTCTAAGAAGCTATAACATGCTAGTTCCGTTGAAATATTTATACCTAGACGATTAGCAAACATATGAAGATGTGAAAATAACACACTGTCAGCATAGTCGTGATTAGAATTGAAAATAACGATGTATAAATCACCTAATTTCTCAATAAATTCTTCCAATAATGGTTGTAGGTGTAACTTACTTGCTAACGTATGAATTTTAAACATTTCTCGTTCATCAAGACTCTGTTTCACTCCAAGATTACGCCAAAATTGTTCTCCTAATGAATAGAATTTTCCAATAAATTCTTCACTTGGTAGATTAGATTTTGTAATTTCTGTTATACAATAATAAAAAATAATAATCTTTTTAAGAGATGATAGCTTTAAATTCAATAATTTATTTGTTAATTTTGATGAAATACAAAATAGCTTTTCACTATATTCAATTAAGTATTTTCCCCCATATCTATCTAGTTCAGGATTATATGGTATTTGTTCTATTGACATATTCGCATACCAAGGCATTTGTTTGACATCAATTTTTTCCCCGTCAGTGAATGCCTCTAAATAGTACTTCTCTTTATTCAACTCAATATTTCTTATATATGGATACTGTTTAATAGTATGCTGAATCGCCATGTTAAGAATAACTTCAATTCTCTGAGATGCACTTTCTTGAACACGAACTCTCAGATGAGGACCTCCTTCCCAGTATCGAATAAAAAATAATTTTTCTTTTTCTTCATCATTCAAAAGACTATACATATACATAATGACTGAATCAAATACTGAATAGTCCCATAAAAACATATGATAGGATTTCCAATTTGTATTCATAGCTTCTCTCCTATGGGAATGGATGGGGACGTCGATTAAATTGACAGATACTATCTAAATTTAATAGTTTACGTGATTTGTTAATGTTAGAAAGACTAATTCTAAGATTACCTTCTCCAAAAGTCATTGGTAAAAATTCTGGGATGATAGCTTTAACTACAAACAATTTATTATCTGCCATTTCCTTTGAAGTTAAATTAGCGAAAATAATTCGCTTATAATCTTTTAGTGTAATGTTTAGTAAATGATTCAAGATTTCTTCTTGACTATGATATTTTGCCAATAAATTATTTTCTCTATCAGTAAATTTTTCAAATTTCTTAACAAAATCAAATTCAAATGTATTTAGTGGATTCGCATAATAATCAATATGATCATCTATCGTAGAAATGTTCTCTGGGATAGATGGTGCTTCTTCATGGTAATTCTCCTGCACTAAATAACCAACAGATACCTCCATCAGTGCCGCTTTAACTGCTTCATCAATACTAAATCCTGCACCTGCTGAAGTATAAGTTGAAATAGAAGCTCCCTTCTGCTTATTAGTGATTAGCCCCCAAACAACATACACATCTTCAAATACAGATATTTCAAATAAATTAATCCTTGCCCCCTTCTCCTCTACTCTTTTAATAACACTCATTTCTTTAGTAGAAAGATAATTTTCATAATTCTCTATTCTTTTTCCTGGCACATTCCCATACCAAGTCATTAAGAAACTGTGCCTTTCAATTAACTCTAATAATGCACAAATTATCGCTTCAGTATAAGTTGAACCAAGCGCTACCCCGTTAGAACTATCATTCATATCTCTAATATAACCTTCACGGCTTGGATTGTTACCGTAATATACCAAATCTTCAGGAATATAAATTTCATTACCAGTTCGAATATCCTGTGCTAAGGTCCAATATAGTTTTGAATCATTAGTTAATTGTGTTCCCTCTTCTAATGCGATTTCATCTAATGGTAAAGTAGAAAAATTATTAGATATTTCATTATAGCTAAAACATTTTGTATTATTGTCAAAAGTGTAACTATAAAACTCAGATGCAAATCTTTCTACTGCTTCCAAACTAGCAATATGCTTTGCGGTTAAGAAATCAAACGACCTCCCATATCCATAATTAAATTGATTATAACTTGGTGTTTTATATTCGTACGCTACACCTGTAAAAGGTGCTGCCGCCGGGTCTAAGTGATATCTTCCAAAAGTATGATAGGATAAAAATTTTTGTGCTGATTTTCCAATATCTGATAACCTATTTACCCTAAAACTATCACTAGAATTAATAGTATTAACTTCCTTGCTAATTTTCTCTAGTAAATTATTTGTATCTTTTGGGCTCAAGAATTCTTGTTTAATAAAATTAAAGCCATCTAATTTTTCTCCCTCATCAGAAAATAGACTAACATCATTGTCAAGTTGTGATTCATCAATATATTTATCATCATTAATTGAAGTATCTAAATAATCATATTGGCCATCATAATAGAATTTAAACCAATGATTAACTTTCAATTTTTTCAACACTTGGATAAAAAAGTTAATATCTGAAAATAGATTATCATTTTGTTTAATCACAATTAAACCATTAGGAACCGAGAGAGCAAGAGTTTCTTGCTGTACCAATTCAGTAATTTCTCGCCAATTTAATACTTTATTATAATTTTTATATCTCATTACTTATTACCTTTTTATCTAATTATTAAGCAACTATATTGATTAAATAGTACAATTTCCTCAAGTTTGATTTCTTTTGAAGTAATACCTTCAATTTCTATATCTTGATGATCTTTAATTTGTTTAAATTGTTTAATATACTCTTCTTTTTCCTCCAGATTATCAAATATTTTTGTACAATTCTTGTGTTTAAAGATAATACAATTGTCAGCATTATCTTTATTTAAAAATTGTTTATATTTACCAAAATCTTCTTCATCAACAATAATATCTAATATTTCATATGGTAATATCAATCTTAAAAAATATTTGATATAGATGTTCTGCAAATTTTTATCCATTAATACAATATTTTTATAATTAATATTAAACAGAGGATATTGATCAGTCGACATATCCGTAACATTATTAAGACTCAATAGTGAACCAAAATTAAGCTCCAATTTTTCGATTAATGCCTTTTTTTCGAGAAATGAATAAGATTTATGAAAGTTGTTACTCCAACTAAATTTTTTCACATTAACATATTTTTTACTATTATTTTCCTTAATTGCTACTATTTTTTTATTTGGTAACCTTTCAATATTGTTTACATTATTTACAGTAACAATCTTAGCCCCATCTAATATCATCAATCTATTATCTTTTTTCTGCATTAACATATTTTTCACTCTCCCATCTAATGCTTTCGTTAATTTGTGTTTCCCAATTTATTCCAAAATATTTTTCAATTTGCTCAACTGATAAAAATATTATGCGGTTTCGTCTATTCATACTAATCCCTAGTAACGGTAGAATTTTAAAGAAAATTCCCATTACTATTCGATAATAATAAAAAGAATCTTTAGTGTATCTATGAAGTAATAGTTTATTACTAAAAACTGTTTGATGAAATTGTGAATATTCAAGATTTACTGAACTATTTTTAAAAAATGTATAAGGGTTTGGTAATACACTAAAATCTAACTCTTGTTGGTTTTCAGATAATATCTTAATTTCTTCCTTCAAAACATCATAGAGATTTTTAATGATTGTCACTTCACTGTTTACAAAAATTTTATCTAAATTATTGACGTATGTGATTCTATTCTGTATTTTCAAAAATAGTTCATTACTTGCGATAGATTTTAATTGAGACAAATAATAGAGATAATTAGAATAAAAAGAAAGATACCCATGTGTTATCCCATCTTTATGTACAGAAGCAACAGTATTCAAAATCTGACAAATAAGGTAAATTTGTTCAGCAGTCGGACGATTCCAATATTCTGACTCTTGAATAAATTGTGCAATTGTATCGAAAATTTTTGAATAAAAATTTAATAATAATTTTTCGTTTTTGCACCAAGGAAAATCAATATTATAGTTATAATTTTCAGATGAAATTTCAACAACATTAACATCTGAAAACATATCAATTAAATTTACAGGATTTTCGCTTATAAATGATAAAAAATTGTTTGATGTATTTTTTTCCAGTAAATAAACATTCCTATTGATAGCATTATTGAAATAATTTTTTTGAAAACTATTTATATCCTTACTCGAATTAAAAATTACTTTATATTTTTTCATTGTTTTCCTTTCAACTCATTCAACAATCAAAATAAAGGGTAAGATAATTCCTCCCTCTACTTTGATTATGTTATGCACAACATGAAGATGAGCCACATGTACTTGTCACCTTACATGAACTGCTACCGCTACTTGCCGCTGCTGACGACACCAAATCTGATTCGTCCAAATCTAAAATTGAGAGATCTAGTTGTGAAATTTCTTCCAATGCTGCTGCTTGTTCTTTGTCTAAATGTTTCATATTATTTCCTTTCAATCACTAAATATTATTCTTACTTTTTTTCTGTAACAAATCTTTAGCTATACATTTTAACCATCTCCTTTATTCTATTTATCAGCTCCAACTGATAAATAAATTATAAAATATCCACTCCATAATATTTATTTTTATCACAACTTGTTCAAGAACTATCATTATGCTGGGAAAATATTATTATAAATCCAGATTATGATAAAAAAGTGACTGATTTTGATAAATTATCTAATATTACGTAAAAATTGTTATTATATTTTTATCAAATAAAAAAGAGGTGTATCTCATGCATTGGTGGAAATTCTTTGGAAGTTACTAAATACAAAAAAAACCTGCAGATAACTAAATCTGTAGGTTTTTTTGTATTTCTATTGTCTGTTTAAACATATATGAAGAACTTTGAGTTCTTATAGAAGCATTGGGATACTTATCCAAAATTTGTGTCACCTTATATAGGCCTATCCCTCGATTTTCACCTTTTGTTGAAAATCCATTTGTAAAAATATTATTCTTATTTACTCTCTCATCTTTTGTTTTATTTTCAACGATAAAATAAAAACTATCATTATGAGTAAAAATGGCAATGTTAATTTTCGGATCTCTTGATAATAATGTTGCTTCTATGGCATTATCTAAAAGAATTGAAATAATTGTAATAAAATCTAGCAATTCAAATGTATATAAGTCTTGTCTACTATCTACCTCTATAGCAATTTCAACCCCCTTATTATAAGCTTCAAGTAATTTTGCCGATAAGACACTTTTTAAAGCCATATTTTCAATTTTGGAAAGATTAGCAATATCGTATTTTCTATCCGAAAAATCTTTTACAGTTTTTGATAAAACTGTATCATATACATTCTGAATTGATGCCATATCATTTAACTCGATACCTGATTTTATACTTGTAATAATATTTATATAATCATGTCTAAATAGCCTTATCTCCTCATATAAAGATTCAATATGCCTACTATATTTCTCTAAGTCCCGAAGTTGATTATCTTTTTGCTCTTTCAACTCTCTATCTATCTCATCTGTAAATTTAGAGTGTAAAAAAATTAGCATAATCAAAAAGAAAACCACATATATACCCACTAAGTTTCTTCTCAAAGTAAGAGCGTTAGGGAGGACACTTTTAAAGATCACAAAGATTTGAAGCAATACAAAATAAATTGACATTGAAATATCAAATATTAACAAATAATATTTTAATTGATTTTTAGAAAATCCAATTTGTAAATTTTTAAAGTCAATTTGGATAGTTTTAGTCAAAAAATAAAATGTTGGAAATATTAATAGTTCAATTAATAAGGATAGTGCCGGATATTTGTCTGTGATGCCTACTGATATACCAAACATAGGCAGTAAATCAAAAGTAATGACCCGACTGAATAGACTCTCGACAACAATAGGGTACAAACCATAAAATATAGCTAATATCCGATTTCCAAATTTATTTTTATATAATGAATAAAATAGCCAAAATAATAGTGAAGAAAAGTAGCCTATTGGGGGAACAATATAAAATAATAGCCTAAACGCAACTGGCAAAAGGAAATAAAAATAAAAACGCATTTTAGTTCCTGTAATTTGTTGGTAGAGCATCAAGACAACAATAATATGGACAAGAAACGTTAATTCTTCAAATAGAAAATTATAGATATACAAAATTGAGACCTTTTAAAAATCTAACCTTTCCTTGAGTTTCTTTAATTTATTCTTAGAAACTAAGCAAGTTTCTCCATTTTCAAATAAAATAAGTTTATTTTCCTTATCAATCTTACTAATGTTTTCAGGATTTACAACAAACGACTTATGACATCTGTATAATCTATTATCTGATTTTTCAATCTCAGAAATTCCAGCATAAAATTCTAATCTTTCATCTACCGTATGCATAATAACTTTATGCACTGTAGATGACGTTTCAAAATAAAGAATTTTATTAAATGGAACTTGGACATGAGATAGTGATGTTTCAAATTTAAAAGAATCACGAGCAACAGCACTCCCATTTTTTTCCAATGTATATTTAATCGCTGATTTTACTCTTTCATAAAAATGAAGATCACCAAGTGCCTTATCTATAAAATCCAAAGCACTAACTTTATATCTAAATGTTAATGGCATAAACTCAGAATGGGTAGTCACGAATACAATAGTTGCATTGGGATCAATTTTTCTAATCTGATGAGCAAGCTCTAATCCTTTTTTTTCTTCATCTTTGATCTCAATATCTAAAAAAAATAACTGGTGAGATCCTCTCTCAGTTATCTCTGTCAATAATTGAGATGGCCTTCCAAAAATCTCAAACTTATTAATTTTTAAATTTTCATCTTTTATTACCTTATATATAATAGTCTCTATGCGAGACTGTTGTAGTAGTTCGTCTTCTAAAACATAAATGTTAAGCATCTCTATTCCCTCCAACTATATAAATAGGTATTCACATTATGACAATATACTGACCGATTATGATAAAATGATATTTTATTTTCAATTTTTTTTATCATAATTATAAAATAACAGAATGAGAGGCAAAAAATATTTTCTGTCTAAAAATCATTAAATTAATAATTCAAATAAATAAATTATGTAAAAAACATTCATTAAAATATAAAATATTACCTAACAAAAAAGCTATTAAAGTGTTTAAAGATACAAATAATAGTTTATATTGTATCATAATTTTCTCTCAAAATATTGTTAATACTAAAATAAACAGTATAAAGAACTATAACACCTCTGACTATAAATCAATTATTCTTCTTACCAAGAAAATACAATATGAAAAACTCTTTTATAACCACTTAGAATTATATGGGGTGATTGATTTAACCAAAGATTCCCACATATTAACCGAAGAAATAAACGAGTACCTAATCGAGTGGTTAGATTTTACAACTAAAAATTATAAGTAATATTAAATTTAAAAATTATTTGACTCCATTAATTAAGATATGATCTTATAATTGGAGTTTTTTATATTTCTAATAGTTCAACCATAGAATCTGCTTAGCCTTCAGTACAGCTTCTTCTCTACTAAATCGCTGACTATTCCAAGCAAATCCTAGACTATTTCCTCTATTGTACTCCATCCAAGTATCAATATAATCTGCTTCGCCTTTAAGCTGTTTGCAATAATTCCAGTTCAGCAATTCCTCATACTCGTTACTTGTAACAAAACCTACAGATGCTACTTTCTTCAATATCATCTGCTTTATGTTGATTTTCACACATTTATACTCGTAATAATACTTTCGTTGATAGTATTAAACAGATATAGAATGTTATCAAAAATACCTTCCTGATATCGTACAACTGCATTAACCATTGAACCGTAATCAATATTAATATGAAATCTGAATAAATCAATCAACCTATACTTTAATGCATCAGCTGATACAGCTAGTTCCTCTACAACTTTTTTAAAAGAATCATACCGATCAAATATCTTTGATAGTAATACGATTGCTGGCAACAAAACAATTGCTGAGAAAATGTTAGCTTCTGTTTCAGACTAAAAATTATTTTTACCCTTCAACTCTGTAAAGAAACTACCCAAGTTTACGTGAACTTTCCAGATATAATTAAAGTGACCGCTGGAGAAATTGCTTTTAATTAGCTAAGAATGATTCAGATAAACTTTCAAAAAAAGGATAAAAAAGAGTGATTAATTCACTCTCATGGATTGGTGAGGAATCGAACCTCAGCGGTATTCAAATTACTGATTTCTATTTAAACATTACATAACTTTATATTCTGCCGACCCAACACTGCATACCCAGCCAATAAAAGTTTTTCTTTGCATAGTATCACCTTCTTCAAATTCAGTAGAAGAATCTAAGTTCACAGTAGCAAAAAGTTTTAAATAAATAACTAGCAAAAGTACATAACTAATAAACTATAATAATCATGTATTTTTGTTGGTTCTTTTAAATTTTATCATAATACCAAAACGTATTCAATGTTACTCTAAAAACATTTTTATTATAAAAAATAACCTATAACAAGCATAAAGGAAAAATGAGTCAGGGAAATTCTGAGCCCACTGAAAAAGTAAGCTCTACAGTTCGACAAAAATAAAAAAAGAGGAATCTATCTCCTGCTTGGATAGATTCCTCTTTGCTTTCCCTATTTTTGGTTTATTAGGCCATAATCCTTTTCATATTCACCACAAATATGGTTGTGGCTGCTTGCAACTCCATGGTGAAAAGACCTGATGCTCTAGCCTCATCAAGACCATGTCTGTTTTTAAGTTCCGCATTTTTGGCTTCTATCTTGTAGCGATGTTTCACCGTTTCTTTAAAATAGTGGTTTTCCTGAGAATTACATTTTCCCGTCTTTCGTCCTGTTTTTGCCTTCCTTATTGCCATATGCCCCTCAGGACAAACAAAGAGACCGGCATCTTTGTTATAGAAAAACTCATCTTCCTTCCTGCGAAAGCCTTTTGAAACAGCTGGTATTCCAGTCAATTCGTCATGCTTTTCAAGGACTGATATCAATTCTTGTGTATATCTTAATTCAGCTACTAAAGTATCTTCCTGAGGCCTACTAGGAAATTCTGTCTTGATATCTTCCGAATACTGGTAAATCGTTTTACGCAAGGCTTTTGAGCGTTCTCGGAGGACTTCCTGGGGGTTCTTGTGATTGTAATGAGCTTTGGTATGGGTCGAATCCACAATGAGAATATGACTTCTAATCAGGCCGAGCTCTAGCGCAATCTGAACGGATTTAGTGATGAGCAAATCAAGTAACCGTTCATCTTTGATCCGAAGTTTGCGGAATTTAGTCAATGAGGACGGTTCAATAACAGGGTCTTCTGGAGCTAAACCAAGAAAGTATTTGAAAGCCATATCAGAATAGGAGCGCTCCACCACAGCCACATCGGACAACTGATAGATGTCTTTTAATAGGAGATACTTGAACATCATGATAGGAGAGTAGGCACGACGTCCAAAGTCAGGACGATAATTCTTTTCTAGCTCATCATAAATAAAGCTAAAATCACATAGCTCTGTTAACTGGCGTAAAAAATGAGTCTTAGGAACAACAATATCATACAGAGTAGAATAAGGACTGACATCTAAAGTTAACTGATTATCAAGCATATCATCACCTCATCTTTAGTATAGCAAAAAAAGCCATCATACGATGACTTTTTCAGTGGGCTCGGAAATTCTCGGGGAAACTTTTAAAAATTGAACAAAAAAAGACATTCAAGAGATGACTCTGGAATGTCTTGAAACGTTGATATATCGCTGATAATTAACGTTTTGAGAACTGGCTAGCTTTACGAGCTTTCTTAAGACCTGGTTTTTTACGTTCAACCATACGTGCATCACGTGTAAGAAGACCAGCGCGCTTGAGTGAGTCGCGGAAGTCTGGATCAACTTCAAGAAGTGCGCGTGCGATTCCGTGGCGGATTGCTCCTGATTGACCGGCATAGCCGCCGCCGATAACATTAACGAAAACGTCGTATGAGCCTTCAGTAGATGTTACTGCAAAAGGTTGGTTGATAACAAGGCGAAGGTCAGCATGCGGAATGTATTCTTCAACATCTTTTTTGTTTACTGTAATTTTACCAGTACCTGGTACCAAGCGAACGCGTGCTACAGCGTTTTTACGGCGTCCAGTTCCTGCATATTGTGCTTGTGCCATTATATTTTACGCTCCTTTCCTCTTAGATAAGTCCTGTAATATCAAGTACTTCTGGTTGTTGTGCTGCATGAGTGTGCTCAGAACCAACGAAGACTTTCAATTTCATACCTTGTGCACGTCCAAGAGTGTTATGTGGAAGCATACCTTTAACAGATTTTTCAATCAAACGCACAGCATTTTTAGAACGCAATTCACCAGCAGAGATTTGCTTTAATCCACCTGGATACATTGAGTGAGTGTAGTAGATTTTATCAGTTGCTTTTTTACCAGTTAATTTAACTTTTTCAGCATTGATAACGATAACGAAGTCACCTGTGTCAGTGTGCGGTGTAAATGTTGGTTTGTTTTTACCGCGAAGAACGCTGGCAACGACTGCTGAAAGACGTCCAAGAGGCACATCCGTTGCATCAACAACGTACCATTTACGTTCAACTTCACCTGGCTTAGCCATGTATGTTGTTTTATTCATGATTTCTCCTATGTATGTTTTTGTTTACAAGGTGGATGTTCCGGTCCACAAGTTATTTCCAAAGCTTTCCGGGGCTTCTGAAATGGGGTAAACAATACCGCCAACTATCATATCAAAAAAACAGTCCCAAAGTCAAGGCTTTAAGACCGATATTATAAATTTTCTTAGTATATCAAGTTAGCTCATCCATAAACACAGCTGTAAACCCTATCGTTTCTAAGAGAACTACTTATCGCTATTCCAATCATCAAATTCAACCTTGATATCTTTTATGAAGGCTCGCTTACCTTTGAAAGCTCCTCCTCTCATCAAGAGCAAAAGTTTTTTATAATCTTCTGGAGACAGTTTTTTCTTAAGCTCTTCTAATTTTTCCTTTAACGCACAATAATCAGCTGTATCCATTTTATGATCTGGAATCATGTGACCCATTTCAGAAATTTCTTCATAAAGCATCTTATCGAAAGCTCGTTTATAGCTCTCTTGTTTCCTCAAATTATCAAGGACATAGCTTCGAAATTTCGTTTTAAAATAGCCCCTTAATTTATCTTCATCGTGCATTAACTCTGGAAATTTCTCTAATAATTGGTATAAAATAATCTGGGCTTCTTGCTGCCAATCATCGCCCGACCACAGTTTGATGTAAAATTCTCTAGCTAACTTTCTAACAATACCCTTGACCGAGCCATAAGCCTCAACAAATGAATCTTCATCCATATCCAACAATCCTTTCACTAAAAATAATAAGCCCGCAAGAAGCACCTCGTATTCATTTACTTCTTCCTCAATTAGTATTTCATCATCTGAAGGAATCTGAGCACTTTTTGCAAAAATTTCACGAATAGTTTCTTTATCCATTATGTCCTCCTTTAAACTAATAAATACATTATAATAAAGAAATCAAAAAATGAAAACGACATGAATGTCACTATATTTAAGGCTAACTAAAATAAACAGAACCTCATAGTCTCAGTTAGAATCTTTTATATAGCAAAATCGCTTATATCTTCTTATTCGAAAAGTTTTTACAAAAATTAGAAGTCAGAATTTTTTACAGGGAAGCTCTAAAACATTCCTATTATGAAAGCAAAAGAAGAGGCTGAGACGAAATAAACGTCCCCTTTCTGTCAAGTGTACAGTAAAATATTAAAAATAGTTAAGTGACCTAATCCCCAAATTCGATAGAGGTCAGGCTATTTAATTTTACTTGATACTACTCGTGGTGCTAGTTGATTTTCAACGACAATAAAAAGCCCAAAAGGACTATACTGTAAGTGACAAA
>NZ_JBHSAC010000077.1:0-1119 GCF_042649885.1 Streptococcus dentapri
TTTGGCTACGAGCGTATCAGCAAGGACATGGTGACCAGTCTTGATAGCCCTGGTCATCAGGGCATTGATGGAGTTTACTACAATCCAGATGGCCACCCGCCTTATATTATTTCGGAGGCTAAGTATAACACAGCAAGGCTAAATACTAAAATATTAACGGACGGCAGTCAACAGATGAACAGCAGATGGATAGATAATAGACTTAGAGAGGCTGTAGGTAGAAATCGTGCTATGGAAATTATTAGACAAAGAGCACTCGGTAATGTTCAAAGCAACCTCTTCAATGTCAAAGAAAATGGCAATATCATCATCAACCAATTAGACAATGCGGCTAAAAAAATGAAGTGAGGATTAAGTAATGTTCAGAGATAAACACAAAGATGAAAATTATTTCAGAGAAGCATATGATTTTAATATTAAAGCCTTTCAAGATATGGAATCAATGAAACCAGAGGTACCTGAAGAAAGAATGGGCTATTTTTATAGTCCGCAATCAATGTATTCAAAGGAATTAGTATTCATGGCTTATTCCCTCGGCAAATCAAATGATGAAATCTTCAAATGGTTTAAAATCAGCTTACACTATTATTTACTTTCCTATGCCAGTCATGAAAGCATTTATGACTTGATTAACTACTTCTCTCTAGCTGTTCTCTTTGAAGACCGAAAAGAGGAGTTTATAGAAGATATTGAGACGCTTTTCAATAAGTACATGACTTTCGTGGATGAAGGAGAGCAACTGCAAGAGGACTATATTGAATTTTTGGCCATGTATTTATTACGAGGGGAGAGGGTCAATTTCCATTCCCATTTGGAGTATCTCAATCTGATGGGAGATACCGCTGACTCTATTATCGAAGCTCAAAAATTTTGGTATTATGCGCATTCAGAGGCGGCTTGGTATGATACGCATAAGACTGAGGACGCTTACTATGGGTATTGGTCTTTTGACACAGCGGCCCTCTGTAAAATCCGCGGGATTTATGACGAGCGCCTAAAGGACTTGGACTATTTCCCTTATGACTTATTGGTTCAAAAGGACCGTTAGTATGATGTGATGGGTGAAAGGCTTCGCTCCCTTTCTTCCGAGGAATTTAAAGCTGAGCTTGTCCAGCAGCT
>NZ_JBHSAC010000078.1:0-7985 GCF_042649885.1 Streptococcus dentapri
CTCCTGTTTCTAGTTTACTAGATTTCAACAGGAGTGTTTTTCTTCTGTCTCATGTTAGGGGGGCAGTGCCGAAGGGACTCCTTCTTTTTATAATGCAAGAAAGTTTACAAATGTCAACAAAAATGATAAAATGTTTACAAATGTAGATATAAGAGGTGTGTTATGACGATTTCATCTGCAGAGTGGGAAGTACTGCGTGTCATCTGGACAAAAGAAGAAGCGACAAGCAGTCAAATTATTAAAGTCCTATCTTCTAAAAAAAATTGGTCAGTATCAACTATCAAAACTTTGATAGGACGATTGGTGGATAAGGGAGTGCTTCAGAGTCATCGTGAGGGACGAGGTTTTATCTATCATACTAACTTATCAGAAGAAGAGACTAATTTGACTAGCATCAGACACGAATTAGATAAAATCTGCCAGACCAAACATGCAGCTCTTATAGCCCAGCTATTAACTGAAACCCCAATGACAAAAGACGATGTTGAAAGCCTAAGGGCTGTTCTCACGAATAAGAAAACAGTTGCTAGCGTCGAATGCCATTGCGTTCCTGGTCAATGTAATTGTCATAAGCCAGCTGATTAAGTCGGGATTTAAAATTGAAGGAGAAAAATATGGTCAAAGAAACCTTTGTTATAGATGGAATGTTTTGTGCATCCTGTGCGGTTACAGTCGAAAATGCTGTTAAAAATTTGGAAGGAGTAGACTCCTGTGCGGTCAATTTAGCTACAGAAAAAATGGCTGTCTCTTTTGATCAGGATCATTTGTCTGAAGGCCAAATTGAAGAAGCGGTATCAAGGGCTGGTTACGAAGCACATGTTTTTACCGAAGCTGCCGATGACAGCCAAGAAGCTCGTGAGCTAAAACGCCTGAGTGGTATGAAGTCTCGCTTGATATGGTCAACCATTTTTAGTGTTCCTCTGCTTTATATTTCTATGGGGAGCATGCTTGGACTGCCTTTACCAAGCTTTCTAGATCATATGCAGCACCCCGTAGCCTTCGCTTTGGCCCAACTCTTCTTGACCCTACCGGTCATGATAATTGGAGGACACTTCTATCGATTGGGTTTTAAAACCCTACTTAAAGGTCACCCCAATATGGACAGTTTGGTGGCTGTTGCAACTAGTGCGGCTTTTCTCTATAGTCTTTACGGCAGCTACCATGTGATGCTGGGAGATCATCACCATATTCATCAACTGTATTTTGAATCTGTAGCTGTTATTTTAACCCTGATTACCTTGGGAAAATTCTTTGAAACCTTGTCGCGTGGGCGAACTTCGGACGCGATTAAAAAACTTATACACCTATCGGCCAAGGAAGCTCTGGTTATCAGAGATGGACAGGAGCACTTACTACCAATAGAGGAAGTTGTTTTAGGTGATCGTGTTTTGGTTAAGCCAGGTGAGAAAGTTCCGGTGGATGGTCAGGTTGTTTCAGGCCAGTCTTCGATTGATGAATCTATGCTGACCGGAGAATCTATTCCTGTCGAAAAGGGAGTAGGTGATAAAGTCTATGGTGGCTCTATCAATAGTCAGGGAGCTTTGAGTGTTGAGGCACAAAAATTGGGCAAGGATACCCTGCTTTCACAAATTATTAAATTGGTTGAGGATGCTCAGGAAACCAAGGCACCTATCGCCAGAATTGCCGATCAGGTATCAGGGGTTTTTGTCCCTATTGTTATGGGAATCTCCCTCTTAACAGGCTTTGCTTGGTTTTTCCTAGGGGGTCAATCCTTCACCTTTGCTTTGACAGTAGCCGTCAGTGTTCTTGTTATTGCCTGTCCCTGTGCTCTAGGGCTGGCAACTCCTACCGCCATTATGGTGGGAACTGGGCTGGGTGCTGAACATGGAATTCTCTTTAAATCCGGTGATAGTTTAGAATTAGCCCATCAGGTAGATACGATTGTTTTTGATAAAACAGGCACACTCACTCAAGGCAAGCCCGAGCTTATTTCCATTTACAATTACACTGATGCAGATAATGACCAACTTTTGTCTGCAGTAGCTGGTCTGGAAGCACAATCCAGTCATCCTATTAGTACAGCCATTGTGGATAAGGTCAAGGAAGAGTCCCTTGCTCTAGCTGATATCGATGAGTTTGAAAATTTGACAGGTTTTGGTCTTAAAGGTCTTCTGTCAGGCCAGGAACTTTTAGTAGGTAATGAAGCTCTGATGAAACAAAAGGGTCTGGATATCAGCCTTGCTCAAACTGATTTTGAGCAAGTAACAAATCAGGGTCAAACTCCTGTTTATGTCGCTTATCAAGGGCGTCTTTGGGGTCTTTTGGGGGTAGCGGATCAACTGAAACCTAATAGTCAAGCTGTTGTGGCCCAGCTGAAAAAGCAAGGAGTTGAAGTTGTAATGTTGACAGGGGATAATGAGCAAACGGCACAAGCGATTGCTAAACAAGCTGGTATTGATCAAGTCATTAGTCAGGTCCTACCTGACCAAAAAGCCCGAGCTATCAGTGATTTACAAGCTCAAGGTAAGCGGGTAGCTATGGTTGGGGACGGTATCAATGATGCTCCTGCTCTTGTAACAGCTGATATAGGATTTGCCATGGGGGCGGGGACTGATATTGCCATCGAATCTGCAGATATCGTTCTGATGAAACCAGACCTCTTGGATGTTGCTAAAGCCTTGATGGTCAGTCAAGACACGATCAAGACCATCAAAGAGAACCTCTTCTGGGCTTTCATTTACAATATTTTGGCTATTCCTGTTGCCATGGGAGTCCTGTATTTGTTTGGTGGTCCCTTACTTAATCCAATGTTGGCGGGTTTGGCTATGAGTTTCAGCTCAGTTTCGGTCGTCTTAAATAGCTTGCGATTGAAGTATAAAAAAATGTAGGATAGTCATTTATTGAGATGATAAAATAGATAAAGGAGTTTATTATGTCAAAAACTTATCAAGTATCCGGTATGAAATGCGATGGTTGTGCTAAGACTGTCAGCGAAAAATTGTCAGCTGTCAAAGGTGTTGAATCTGTTAATGTCGATCTTGAAAAGAATCAAGTTACCATCGAAGGTCAACCTTGGAAATGGTCGCTGCAACGAGCACTCAAAGGAACAAAATATCAATTAGGCAGCCAAATCTAATTTGCGTAGCAAATAGTTGGCAAAGGGAAATTTTTCCGTTAGAATGACAGTATCAATTAAGAAATGGAGATTTTCAATGACACAAGTAGTTACAGATAAAACATTTGATGAAGAAACTTCCCAAGGGCTTGTCCTTGTGGACTTTTGGGCAACGTGGTGTGGTCCTTGTCGCATGCAGGCACCTATTCTTGAGCAATTATCAGAAGAGTTTGATGAAGATGATTTAAAAATCGTCAAACTTGATGTCGATGAAAACCCGGAAACAGCACAGAAATTTGGTATCATGTCAATTCCAACTCTGCTCTTTAAAAAAGACGATCAGGTTGTTAAACAGGTTGCTGGCGTCCATACCAAAGATCAGCTTAAAAACATTATTGCTGAATTGGGCTAAATCAAAAAAAGCAGGACTTTTGTCCTGCTCTTTTTTTAGGCTCAGTGGCCTTTTTTCTTTTGACGTCGCTTTTCTTGTTTGCGTAAGAATTGCTCTTCTTTATAAGCCTCGCGCTTTTGCTTTTGATTAGCCCGCCGCTCTTTTTTCAGCAGCTCATGACTTTCCTGCATCACTTGCTGAGCCTTGGTAGAAATCGCAGGCTTTTTCTTAGCACGACTAGCTTCCCTTTGCTTTCGCTTAGGATTGACTCGTCTCACTCCTTGAAATTGGACAGAATCATTCCTTTGTACTCCAAGTTTTTCTTGTTTGTGCATCCATTTGGATAAGTCCTTATAGATAAATTGTAGGATTTCTGCCTCTTTTGGCTCTTTACCAAATATGTAACGAAAGGCTTGATAACCTTGCTTAGGTTCATTATATTCTATAAGAGCAGACCAAAAAGCGCCATCAAAATAAACTGTCATTTGCATGCCAGCCCCTCCAAACTAAGGACACATGGTATTTGAACCTGTGCCGTAATGTGATAAAGGACGACCCGGAGGGAGGGTTACTGACACCAATCTACGATTAGTGCTTACAGACTACCAACTGCAATGTGTTTTTATATCTCCTTTATTATAACATATCCAAGTATTCAAAGATAGTAAGCTTCATTTAGCACCAAGTCTCTTCATCTACCAGTAAGTTCTTCTTAGCTATCTTTGAAACATGACGGTTACCTGCTACGTAAAAACCGAGTGGTTCTTGACGCCAATGGTCGATACAAGTAACTCCGATTCGAGGACGTGTTGCGATTCGACAGGGCTTCCGATTTTCTTGTAACTGCAAACCAGAGTCGGACAAGAAACTACCATCAAGTTGTTTGCCTATTCCAGCAAAACGAGTCAGTTTACCAGGTCCATTTGCCAGCAGTTCCCCATCGGCTGTTTCTATGGCACGGATGAGAACTGCTTCAGCCACATTTTGCGATTTGGTCACTAGATTTAACATCTGATGGCCATAAATTTGGTAGACATACCAGTGTCCCGCAGACAGATACATTGACTCATTTTTAGGTGTTCGGCGCTCATTGGCGCTGTGACAGGCACTATCCTGACTTCCCAGGTAGGCTTCGGTTTCTACAATTACCCCCAAAAAATGTCCTTTTAGATATAAAGACATTCCCAATAAAGCTTTGGCAGTGGCAACTGTATCTGTTTCCATCAAACTTTGAAATGTTTTTGAAATCATAACTTGATTATAACAACTATAGAAAGTAATCGTCAATGCTTACCGATATCTTTTTGCAAATATTCAGCTATCATTTTTTTCTGTGGTGTTGCCATAGGGTAGCGTTCAAAATCTGCCGGTTTACTCCAGACAAGCTCCTTATCCGATGGGAGCTGGATCTCATCAACAAAACCCTCTAAAATTTCAATGGTCCATTTTTGATGGCTGAAAGTATGTTTGACGGGCGCAAAATGCTGCTTCGACCATGTGGGGCTTAGTTTATAGGTCTGCTCAAAAATTGTCTTTTTTGATACTGTTTCGAGAACTTGATTATTATTTTCGAGCAGATCCAACTGTTGTCCGATGAAATTCGTTTCCATAATTGGAAAGGACCAAAATCCGCCCAGTAAACGATCTTCTGTCTTTTTTTCCAGAAGAAACTCACCAGCTTGATTCTGCAGAATAAAGGCCTGAATTTGTAGAGGGCGCGGTTTTTTCTTGGGCAGTTTAATTGGATACTTATCATAAGTTCCATGCAAATAAGCTGCGCAGAACGCTCGAACGGGACTCTCATCCGGTCTAGGATTCTTGGCGGCTTCAATATCTGTGCCCAAATCCATGAGAGCTTGATTGAAATCACCAGGACGAACTGGGTCTATCAAATCTTCCATCAAGGCTTGGAAAATTTTGCGGTTTTTAGGATCACCGATGTCATAATCCACTTCAAACAAACGTGCCATCACTCGCATGATATTTCCATCCACAGCTGGTTCGGGAAGATCGAAAGCGATACTGGCTATCGCTCCAGCAGTGTAAGGGCCAATTCCTTTTAGAGAGAGAATTTCTTCATAAGTATCAGGAAACCGACCAGCAAAGTCGTTCATGATCTGTTGGGCGGCTGCCTGTATATTTCTAACCCGTGAGTAGTAACCCAAACCTTCCCAGGCCTTGAGCAAGTCATCCTCAGGTGCATGAGCCAGGGTTTCTATACTGGGAAACCAGTCTAAAAAGCGTTGGTAATAAGGAATGACCGTTTGTACCTGCGTTTGTTGCAGCATGATCTCTGAAATCCAAATGGGATAAGGATCTTTAGTGTGACGCCAAGGCAAATCACGCTTTTTCTCGTCATACCAGGCTAATAAGGTTCTGCGAAAAGCAGCAATAGTGCCTGCATCCCACATTTTAATGCCATATTTGCTCAAATCTAGTTTTTTAGTCATAAAAAAATTATAACAAAAAAAGATAAGAAAAAAGAGTTAAAAACTTGACAAAAGAAAACGCTTACATTATAATAAAAATGTAAACAAGATAAGAAATAACCAAGGAGGACTCTTCATGATTAGAATGAATATTTCTCGGTATAAAAATGGTGATAGTCATTATTAGATGGTAGGCACATTAGAAAGATTTTACAGAAGTTAGTGATCACTAAACGTAGAGTATGAGATATTGTGTTATGAGGTGATTAAGATGATTAGCATCAATATATCTCGGTACAAAAATGGTGACTAGATAGTTAGTCGTTTATCAGTAATTCTTCAAATCTTGCAAAAGTTATGGAGGTGGCGCTTATGTTGATGTTTGATGTAGGTCGCTATAAAAACGGTGACAAGAAGCTCTTCTAATTGCATAAAATAGCTTAAGGGGTGAATCCGATGTAATGAGTTATTAAATCATTGTTGATGTATGTGTCATTGAAAGAGGTGACGGTGTGTTAAAGATGAATTTAAGGCGTTATAAAAACGGAGACAATTGTCTACTTTAACTTCCTTATGAGATTGGAAAGGTCGTGATAGGGTGACTGAAGGTGAATTAAATAGTTGAAATCCGATTCTAGGTGTGCAGGAATCGGATTTTTTCTTGGGTAGAATTGAGCTGAGGAATTTTATAACTTTATGTATGAGGTAGATAAGCACCTATGTTGGCAGATCCGCTGATTAATCAATTTAATTGCGTAATAAGCTTCTAAATGATGGTAAGATACTTGCATTAAAGTGTAGATTCCTGTATAATACATCTTTGTGAGTATCCCTCACTTACCCCTTGCAAGGACTTGGGGTCATTAGACCAAAAGGAGGAAAATCAATGGCTAAATACGAAATTCTTTATATTATTCGTCCAAACATTGAAGAAGAAGCTAAAAATGCTTTAGTAGCACGCTTTGACTCTATTTTGACTGACAACGGTGCAACTGTTGTGGAATCAAAAGATTGGGAAAAACGTCGTCTTGCATACGAAATTCAAGATTTCCGTGAAGGACTTTACCATATCGTTAATGTTGAAGCAGCTGACGCTGTCGCTATTGATGAATTTGACCGTCTGTCAAAAATCAATGGTGACATTCTTCGTCACATGATTGTTAAGCTTGACGCCTAAGAAGATAGTGGAAGGTAGCTTATGATAAACAATGTCGTACTCGTTGGTCGCATGACTCGTGATGCAGAACTTCGTTACACACCATCAAACCAAGCTGTTGCGACTTTCAGTCTCGCTGTTAATCGCAATTTTAAAAACCAAAACGGTGAGCGTGATACAGATTTTATCAATTGTGTTATCTGGCGTCAACAGGCCGAAAATTTGGCAAATTGGGCTAAGAAGGGTGCTCTTATTGGGATTACTGGTCGTATTCAGACCCGTAATTATGAAAACCAGCAAGGTCAGCGCGTTTATGTAACAGAAGTGGTTGCCGATAATTTCCAACTCTTGGAAAGTCGTGCTGTGCGCGAAGGCAACAAGGGTGGTTCGTACAATAGTGGTGGCTTTGAACAATCAAATGCTTCCTCTAATTTTGGAGCACAGTCATCACAGCAAACACCAAACTTTGGCCGCGATGAAAGCCCATTTGGAAATTCAAACCCAGTGGATATTTCTGATGACGACCTTCCCTTCTAATTAGCTTGGCTCAAGCACATTTGCAGTAGAATAATACAAAGGAGAAAATACATGGCTCAACAACGTCGTGGCGGATTCAAACGCCGTAAAAAAGTTGATTACATCGCAGCTAATAAAATTGAATATGTTGATTACAAAGATACTGAATTGCTTAGCCGCTTTGTTTCAGAACGTGGTAAAATCTTACCTCGTCGTGTGACAGGGACTTCTGCTAAGAATCAGCGTAAAGTAACAGCAGCAATCAAGCGTGCGCGTGTAATGGCACTTATGCCTTTTGTAAATGAAGACTAATACAAAAGAGTTGAGATTTTAGATCTCAACTCTCAGACCGAAGACAAACTTCTTTTTGGAGGTTTGTCTTTTTTGGTGTCTCTTATCTTTAAGATGAAAAATGGA
>NZ_JBHSAC010000079.1:0-10641 GCF_042649885.1 Streptococcus dentapri
CTCCTGTTTCTAGTTTACTAGATTTCAACAGGAGTGTTTTTCTTCTGTCTCATGTTAGGGGGGCAGTGCCGTTATCCCATTCTCTTTTTATGTCTCTATCTAACAGTAGATAACTAGATTTCTTATTAGGTCAATTTTAAATAGTATCGAGTTTTACTTGACCGTCGTAACTTACCCAAAATTATAGGTTTTATACGAAGCTGAGCTATTTTATCTCACTATCTACTGTAAGCTTTGACTTTTGTGGCATCTTTTGGTAAACTAATACCAAATTATCATTCGGGAGGAATGGAGTAATGAACAACTAAGAACAGAATTTTTGATACTACCATATCGAGTTTTGTTTTTAGTGTACTCTTTAATAAACTTCCTCAACTAATGGACGGCAGTTTTCTGCCTTTATTATTAGTGCTATTTAGTTTTATTAATAAGGACCCTCACTCTCTACTTGATTTGGTAGAGAGTTTTTTATTGAAAGTGAGGTTCTTATGCTACAGATTAATCATTTAACAATTACACATCTTAAAGACTTAACACAGCTAATTTCTGATTTAAATTTGGTCATCAATTCCGGGGATAAATTAGCTATTATTGGTGAAGAAGGTACTGGTAAGTCAACACTTTTAAAGGCTATTCTGTCCCCGAAATTAATTGACAACTACAGTATCCTTGAGGGAAAAATCAGCAATCATTTTCAAAAAATAGGATATCTGCCACAAGCCTTGTCACAAAAACAAGAAAAAATGACAGTTTCGGAATTTCTTTATGATGATTTAGATTACATTGGTTTCGATTTCAATGTTTTTTATCAAATGGCTGCGCGATTAGATTTGGACATTCAAACCTTAGAAAGTAGAAATCAGAACTTAAACAACCTATCTGGCGGAGCAAAATTAAAACTGCAACTTGCTAAATTAGCTGGTGAAAATGCTGATTTACTCTTACTAGATGAACCTTCTAGCGACCTTGATGCGCAGGCAATTGATACTTTACAAGCATTTATTCAATCATCCGACAAAACGATTATTTTTATCTCTCATGATGAAGCGTTGTTAGAAAAAACCGCTACTGCTATTTTACACCTTGAGTTAGTAAAGCGTCGTCAACTTGCTCGCGCGAGCTATTTTTCAGGAAATTATGCAGATTATATGACTTATCGCCACAAAGCTTACACCAAACAGCTAGAGCAAGCCAAAAATGACCGTCGCATGAAAGCCAAAAGGGATGCTAAAATGCAACGTCTTCATCAGGCCACACAATATAATGTGCGAAACACTCACGACAGCACTATGGGAAGATTAGCTGCTAAAAAGAGGAAAAATGTATTGTCTCTTGAAAAACGCTATGCTAAAGAAGAGGAAAAGATGACTGATTTCCCTGAAGAAATGGATAGTATTAAACTATTTTTCGATGACATTGCTCTTCTTAATAGAAAGAAAAAACTTCTGTTTTGGGTAAATCATGATTTGTCGACTGGGCAAAAAATCAATTTGACCATTTTAGGTCAAGATAAGCTTGTAATTACTGGAAGAAATGGTATCGGAAAGACACGCCTGCTCAAGCAAATTTACCAAGATCTAGATAAGAATCATTTTTCAATTGGTTATATGCCACAAGATTACGATAGTATTTTTCACAAAGAGCTAAGCGCTTTAACATTTTTAACACAGGTATCAGATATCGAAAAAGCTCGAACACTTCTTGCAAATCTTCAATTTACAAGACAAGAAATGGAACACTCTGCCCTTGAACTTTCAGGTGGTCAAAAAGCAAAATTATTCTTAGCACGTATGGTCTTAGCTAAAAATAATATCTTAATCCTTGATGAACCGACAAGGCATTTTTCTCCAACTAGTCAGCCATTAATCAGAGAACTTTTAAGAAATTTTGACGGCTGTATTATCAGTGTTTCTCACGATCGAAAATTCATTGATGACGTTGCTAATGTGCGCTATCAGTTAACTGACAAACAACTTCAAAAATATTAAATAAAGAAGCTGAGCCAAAAATGTACTGACTCCAATCGTTAGATTTTTTGTCTAACTTTTGGAGTGCAGTTCAAAGTGCTCAGCTTCTTTGTTTGTCTAATCATAATAAGCAAGACGCAGTGGTTGAGTGGATTCTAATACGCTGATAAATCAGCTTTTACAATCCTGCTCAACTGTACGGGGGGAGGCGAAGAAATCAAGTTTCTATGAAACTAATGATTTCTGTCTCACTCCCTATGCAGGAAAGTCAGACCTAGCAAGAATTATGATTCTTGTTCCTTGGCTTCACCTGCTTTTTCTTTAGCTAATTTTTCACGCTCCAAGCGCAAACGTCGATTTGGATTAAGAGTATCGAAAAGTTCTTCTAGCTTTTCAGCATTCCAAACATCGGCTGCTGATACAAAATTACCATCTTTATCTCGAAAAGATATCGGTTTATCACCCATAAGAACCTCCAGTAAAATGCAGTATAAACACGATTGTGAATCATCACAATTCCTATTAATCTTTAATTCTATAACTCTTTAAAATGAACAGACCACTATAGTAACCGGCATAGCAAACAAACACATCCTACGAGCTAAGCAAAAAAGATAATTTTTCCTAGAGTTCATGGCTCTTCGTCAAAATTCCTATTTTTGCTTTGCTCACTTAACGGACTTTGTATCTTAGTTTAATCCACAAACTCAAACTCAAAATTACCGATACGAACGATATCACCATCTTTAGCTCCGCGTTGGCGTAAGGCATCATCAACTCCCATGCCTCGAAGTTGGCGAGCAAATTTCATCAAGGATTCATCCCGCTCCAAGTTCGTCATGACAAAGAGTTTTTCCAGTTTTTCACCAGACAAGACCCAAGTTGCATCATCATCACGTGTAATTTCAAAGGGAGGCTCGTCTTCATTGAAGCCATAGTAGACTTCTTCTTGTGCCATGTCATCTTTACTATAAAGCGGAAACTCATCCGTTTGATCAAGTAACTCGACTGTAGCTTCCAATAAATTCTCCAACCCTTGATGAGCCAGACTTGAAATAGGGAAAATTTGGGGCAGTTGGTCAAATTCATCATAATCAGCTGCCAACTTTTCCTTGAATTCAGCTAAATTCTCAGCCGCTTCTGGCATGTCCATCTTATTGGCTACAATAATCTGCGGGCGTTCTAGCAAGCGAAGATTATAGGCTTCAAGCTCCTTATTGATAGCCAGATAATCTTCATAGGGATCGCGGCCTTCTGCTGCTGACATATCAATCACATGTAAAATAACACGGGTGCGTTCGATATGGCGCAGAAATTGCGTTCCCAGTCCAACTCCTTGACTAGCGCCTTCAATCAGTCCCGGAAGATCAGCCATGGCAAAACTTTCACCAGATTTGATTCGAACCATACCAATATTGGGGACAATAGTCGTGAAATGATAAGCCCCAATTTTAGGTTTAGCAGCTGAGACGACACTCAAGAGAGTTGATTTCCCAACAGAAGGAAAACCAACGAGACCGACATCTGCCAGTATTTTCAGTTCCAATTGCAGCTCACGTTCTTCTCCGGGCTCCCCATTTTCCGAAATTTCAGGAGCAGGATTACGCGGTGTCGCAAAGCGAATATTGCCACGACCACCACGACCACCTTTAGCCACAATAAATTCTTGACCATTTTCAACGAGGTCAGTCAAAACCTTGCCAGATTCCGCATCTCGGACTGTTGTTCCTGGTGGAACAGCTACAATTAAATTTTCAGATCCGCGGCCGTGCATGCCTTTTGTCATGCCTTTCTCACCATTTTTGGCCTTGAACTTGCGATTATAGCGAAAATCCATCAAGGTGCGTAAACCCTCATCTACCTTGAAAATGACCGAGCCACCTTTGCCACCATCTCCTCCCCAAGGACCTCCATTAGGCACATATTTCTCACGGCGAAAGGCCACCATCCCATCACCACCGCGACCAGCTTTAACGCTAATTTTGGCGACATCTAAAAACATACTCATCTTTTTTCCTATTCTTTTAAACTCTAAAAAAACGCCCTAAGAGCGTTTTCTAACTCATCAAAAAAGTACGCTTATTGCGGATGCAAGAAGTCCGAACAGAACAATAACAACCATGGCCACTACAACAAATTTTGTCAGGTGTTCAAAGCCAGTTTTTTTACGTGGACCATTATCTCCAAAAACCATAATAAATTTACCTCTTCATTGAATTATTCTAAACTATCTTACCACGATTGCCCTGATTAAGCAACCAAGACCTAGAGATCAACACCAAAAATAGAGAGGCTTTCTAGTTCATCAGGAGTCAGTCGACGATAGTCCCCCAAGTCAAGGTCATTTGGTAAAGACAAAGGACCTATTGATAGGCGTTGCAAATCAGTAACCGATTTTCCACAAACTTGTACCATCCGTTTTATTTGATGAAATTTACCTTCATGAATTGTAATCTCAACACGGCTGCTCTGATTAGCAAGGTCAGTCGCTAAAATCTTTAATTGAGCTGGTTGACAATGATGATCTTTGAGATCAATCCCTTGAGCAAATGCTTCTTTATCTTCTTCTGTCATAATACCAGAAACTTCGGCCAGATAAACTTTAGCAACATGTTTTTTAGGAGAAAGCATAGCATGTGCTAGCTTCCCATTGTTGGTCAACAAGAGTAAACCATGAGTATCAATGTCCAGACGTCCCACTGGGAAAACTAACTTATGTCTACCTTCATCATCCAACAGGTCTAGAACTGTTTTTTGTTTATCATCTTCTGTTGCTGAAATTATCCCCTTGGGCTTATTGAGCAAATAATAGACAAAAGTCTCATATTTGAGTGGCTCATCTCTAAAGGTGATAGCATCAACTTTCTCATCAATCTGTCGTTTAGGCTGATTTTCAACCTGACCATTGACTTTAATCTGCTTTTGCTTAAGTAAGACTCTGACTTGACTGCGTGTACCTAGATTACATTTGGCTAAAAATTTATCTAATCGCATATTTCTCACACTTTTATAACAGAAATTAAATCTATCCTCATTATATCATAAAGGGTCTGAGCTTTTCCCATCTCAGACCCTAGTTAGGATAATAACTCTAAGCTAGTCAAGACCAATTTCCTGACGAACTACCTTAGCAATCGTATCAACATAATAATTAACTTCTTCATAACTTGGCGCTTCTGCCATGACACGAAGAAGGGGTTCTGTGCCACTCGGACGAACTAAGATGCGACCGTTACCAGCCATTTCTGCTTCCATCTTTTCAATAACTTGAGCAATGGCTGGAACTTCCATAGCCTTGTCTTTCATAGCATTTTCAACACGGATATTGACCAATTTTTGTGGGTAAATAGTTACCTCTGCCGCTAATTCTGACAATGCTTTGCCTGATTCTTTGAGAACTTTAGTCAGTTGGATAGCCGTCAGTTGACCATCACCAGTGGTATTGTAGTCCATGATAATCACATGACCTGACTGTTCCCCACCAAGATTGTAATTATTCTTGCGCATCTCTTCAACAACATAACGGTCCCCCACAGCCGTCACCGCTTTTTGGATTCCTTCTTGCTCCAAGGCCTTATGGAAACCGAGATTGGACATTACTGTTGTGACGATAGTATTTTGAGATAAGGCACCCTTCTCAGACAGATACTTACCGATGATGAACATGATGCGATCACCATCGACTAAGTCCCCGTTTTCATCAACGGCAATCAAACGGTCGCTATCTCCATCAAAAGCAAGACCGATTTCAGCACCTGTTTCTTTAACAGTCTCTTGAAGTTTCTCTGGATGCGTTGAACCTCTGTTGTCATTGATGTTGAGGCCATCAGGATTTTCCCCGATAACAGTAATATCAGCATTGAGATCAAGAAAGACATCACGCGCAGAGACCACAGCTGCACCATTAGCTGTATCAAGGACAAGCTTCATACCATCTAAATCGACACCAGATTCAATCAAGAATTTTTCATACTTACGCAGACCTTCCGGATAATCAACCAGAGTTCCCAAGCCTTCAGCGGATGGGCGGGGTAGATTATCTTCCTCAGCTTCTAACAGAGTTTCAATTTCCACTTCACGATCATCATCCAATTTAAAACCGTCACCACCGAAGAATTTGATGCCATTATCAAGGGCAGGATTGTGGCTGGCTGAAATCATGACACCGGCACTAGCTTTCTCCGTACGAACCAAGTAAGAAACACCAGGAGTCGCTAAGACACCGAGTTTATAAACTTCAATACCGACCGAAAGTAAACCAGCAATAAGTGCTGATTCCAGCATTTCACCTGATATTCGTGTGTCACGTGCCACAAAAACGCGTGGACGCTCAATTTCATGCTGACTAAGAACATAGCCACCAAACCGACCGAGTTTAAAGGCCAATTCTGGCGTTAGTTCAACGTTTGCTTCTCCACGGACACCGTCCGTTCCAAAATATGTTCCCATAGTATTTAAGTGCTGGGCACTTTCCTCCATTCCATAATTTTGCGTATCAGACTTATTTTTTCTTCGTCGTCAACTTCACTTCAATTTCTTCAGGATTGACCGTTACCCCTTCTGCCGATAGCTTGACTGTTTTTGTCGTATTTTTAGTGATGTTTGAAATATCGACAGATACTGCTAGTTCATCAATATTATTAAGTGTTTCTTGATCACCTTGAATGGTTACTGTTGATGTGTCTAAGGTATAATCAATACTTGACAAGGAACTATCCATAGTTCCTGTGAAGTTCACTTTAACAGGCACCTTCTTGATAATTGGCGAAACATCCACCGATAGATTAGCCTGTTCAGGCTCAATGGTTGCTGCAAGAACATTCCCATTGCTATCTACCGCTTGCAGATTGACCTTACCTTCATAATCATCAGTCAAAGCTGGTTCATTATCTGGTAATGTCGCTCTAATATGATCAATCTGACTGATAGTTGTCTCATTGCTGGTTACCTTAACCTTGTCAACATCTATATCAGCCCCTTTAAGTTTATAGCCCTTAGCCAATTGATCGTCGGAAATATCAGCCTTAACATCAAAGGATTTGCTTGTTTTTTTACCAATCGTTACCGTTACAGTTTTAGGAGAAATCTTGGCCGTCATCCCAGACGGTAGATCATCCACCTCCAACTGAACCTTGGAAGTTCCCTCTCTTAGATTGGTCAAATCAGCTGTTACTTTAAAATTTCTGGTTGACGCATCCGTTTCTGTTGCTAGATTAACACGATTTGAGGATGTCAAGGTCACATCAACACCATAGGCATAGCCAGAAATATAATATTCATCACTATCGTATTTGAAATCAATAGGAACATTTTTAAGAGTATTGCTAAATGTCGACGAAGAACCGTTACTAGCCATTCCTTTATTTGTTCCGTCACCACTGATGACCGTCATAAAAATTAGGATGGCTATCAATAAAGAAAAAATTCCTGTTCCAAGTTGGCGGAGTATACGTCGTTTTTGAGACCAACGAATTTTTTTATTTTTCATTTTGACGTCCTCCTCCCCAACGCTTGAACAAACTTGGCTTCTGAGAAGTGGATTTAATAAGTTTATTCCTTAAGAAGGTTTCAAGATCCTCTTTACTCAAATCATGTAAAAATTCACCCTTATACGTAATAGAGAGACCTCCCGTTTCTTCTGAAACAACCAGAGTGAGTGCATCCGAGTTTTCTGATAGACCGACTGCCGCTCTGTGACGAGTCCCAAATTCCTTAGAGATCTTGCTGGATTCTGACAGTGGTAAATAGGAGGAAGCTGTCGCGATCTTATTCCCGCTAACGATAACAGCACCATCGTGAAGAGGCGTATTGGGGATAAAAATATTGATGAGGAGCTGGCTACTGATATCAGCATCTAAAGGAATCCCTGTTGCAATATATTCCTGCAAAGTCTGAGTCCCTTCAATCGCAATCAAAGCACCAATTTTACGCGGTCCCATATAAGCGGCTGCTTTCATCAGAGCATCAACCAGCTGCTCCTCTTCAGTCATACTATTAGTTTGGATAAAGGCTTGAGGTGTTCTTCCGAACTTCTCTAAACCAGTCCGAATTTCCGGCGCAAAAAGTACAACTGCTGCGATAACTCCATAAGTAATAACTTGATTCATCAAATAGCTGACAGTTGTTAGACCAATAATCTGTGCCAAAAAACGTAGAAGTACGAAGAGGACAACCCCCTGAACCAAAGACATAATCTTTGTTCCTACCAAAGCATTGATGAATTTATAAATTAAATAGGCAACAATTAAAATATCTAGGAGATTGATAATGATGGCCCAAGGACTATTAAATATTGACCGCCAAAAGTCTGGATTTAAATTTAATAAATCGTTCATACATTCCTCTCTCGTTACTTAATTCACTATAGAAAATCAGTAGCTCTATTATAGCACTTTTTAAACAGTTTTTCTCTATCCTTAAAGGCATTTTTTATGATAAAATAAATTTATGAAATTACAGACACTATTAGGAATAACAGCCGGACGGTCTGCTCACTTTATTTTGAGTAAATTGGGCCGCGGTTCGACCCTGCCAGGCAAATTAGCGCTAAAATTTGATAAAAATATTTTAGACAGTATCGCCAAAGATTACGAAATCGTCGTTGTGACAGGTACTAACGGAAAGACTCTGACAACTGCTTTAACTGTTGGTATCCTGAAAGAAGCTTTTGGCGAAGTCGTAACCAATCCCAGCGGTGCAAATATGATTACAGGAATTGTTTCAACCTTTTTGACAGCTAAAAAGGCTAAGTCTGGTAAGAAAATTGCCGTTTTGGAAATTGACGAGGCCAGCCTACCTAAAATTACAGAGTATATTACCCCCAGCCTTTTCGTCTTTACCAATATTTTTCGCGATCAGATGGACCGTTATGGGGAAATCTATACAACCTATCAGATGATACTGGATGGTGCTGCCAAAGCTCCCCAAGCAACTATTTTAGCCAATGGTGACAGTCCCCTCTTCCATTCCAAAGAGGCTGTCAACCCGCTGAAATTCTATGGCTTTGACACAGAAAAATCTCGACCAAAGCTAGCTCACTACAATACCGAGGGTATCCTCTGCCCCCAATGTCAGCACATCTTAGAGTATCGTCACAACACCTATGCTAACCTAGGTGATTATATCTGTCCTAATTGTGGCTTTGAACGTCCAAAATTGGATTATGCTCTCACTGATCTGATAAAAATAAGCAATACAGCCGCTGAATTTGTTATTGATGGTCAAGATTACAAAATTAATGTTGGTGGCCTCTACAATATCTACAATGCACTTGCTGCCGTGGCCGTTGCTGAATTCTTTGGTGTTGACCCCAACAAGATTAAGGTCGGTTTTGACAAGAGCCGAGCTGTCTTTGGCCGTCAGGAAACTTTCAAAATCGGTAATAAATCTTGTACTCTCGTTCTGATTAAAAATCCAGTTGGTGCTAGTCAGGCCTTAGAGATGATTAAACTGGCGCCCTATCCTTTCAGCCTATCTGTTCTTCTCAACGCCAACTATGCCGATGGAATTGATACTAGCTGGATTTGGGATGCTAATTTTGAGGCCATCCTAGATATGGATATTCCTCATATCTATGCTGGTGGAGTTCGTCATTCTGAAATCGCTAGACGCTTGCGCGTAACCGGTTATCCAGAAGAACAAATTACTCAGACTGAGGACCTCAAGGATATTATGACACTTATTAAAAATCAAGAAAGTGAACATGCTTATATTCTAGCTACCTATACAGCTATGCTAGAATTTCGCGATATTCTAGCCAATCGCCGTGCTGTTGGAAGGGAGATGAACTAATGGTTTACACATCCTTGCAGTCTCCTGATAATAGAGACTATCCTTATGAGCTCAATATTGCCCACCTATTCGGTAATCTGATGAATACCTATGGTGATAACGGAAATATTCTCATGTTGAAATACGTTGCCGAAAAACTCGGTGCTAAAGTTACTATTGATATTGTCTCTCTGGATGATGAGTTCGATGATAACTATTACGATCTCGTCTTCTTTGGGGGTGGGCAAGATTACGAGCAATCCATCGTCGCTAAAAACCTCCCTCATATCAAGGAGGCTATCGGTCGTTATATCGAGAATGGGGGCGTTATCTTAGCCATCTGTGGCGGCTTTCAACTTTTGGGGCAATACTATATTCAAGCTAATGGTGAGCGCATTGATGGCATTGGTGTCATGAATCACTACACTCTCAACCAAGAGAACAATCGCTATATCGGAGACATTAAAATTCACAATGATGAATTTGATGAAACGTACTACGGTTTTGAAAATCACCAAGGACGCACCTTCCTATCTGAGGATGAAAAGCCGCTAGGTGTCTGTATCTACGGTAACGGCAATAATAAAGAAGATCAGACTGAAGGTGTCCACTACAAGAATGTTTTTGGTAGCTACTTCCATGGTCCCATCCTATCACGCAATGCCAATCTAGCATACCGCCTAGTTACCACGGCTCTTCGCAATAAATATAGTCAAGATATACCGTTAGCAAGCTATGATGCTATCCTCAGTCAGGAAGTTCCTGAAGAGTACGCTGACCTCAAAAGTAAGGCTGAATTTGATTTTTGAACTATTTCTATAAAAAGTTGGCTTAGGCACTGCCCCCCTAACATGAGACAGAAGAAAAACACTCCTGTTGAAATCTAGTAAACTAGAAACAGGAG
>NZ_JBHSAC010000080.1:0-9362 GCF_042649885.1 Streptococcus dentapri
TCCATTTTTCATCTTAAAGATAAGAGACACCAAAAAAGACAAACCTCCAAAAAGAAGTTTGTCTTCGGTCTGAGGCTGGAACAAAAGTTCCAGCCTTATTTGCTATTGATTGAATAATTCTTAACCAATATTACCAGTTAGCCATGCGACAACAAAAAAGATGGCAAAACCGAAAAGATAGATTAAACCGATGATAGAAAGCCACTTAAGCCACGAGGCAATGTGGTGCTCCTTAGTATTAACTAGCTTATAGTTGAGATAAGCAAAGAAAGGTGTCGTAATAAAAGACCCAATCATGGCAAATCTAACCATATTCGCGACATCACCTGCAAAGAAATAAACGATGAGTAAACCAACGACTGATGTCAGCGTTATCCAGATATAAAGAGCCCTGGAAGAGACTTCTTTCTTATCAAAGATGAGTCGCAAGGTTTCATTATTAGCACGAGAATAGCCATCAATAACCGTAATAACTGTTCCAAAGATTGATAAGAAAGCAATAAAAGCAATCAAGAGACGAGACCAATCACCCAAAACAGAAGCATACATTTGGATAAATTGTGCAATGTAAGGAGCAGAGGCTCCTTGAATAGCTTTACCAGAACCAAATTGAATCAAAGCACCTAAAGCTAAAAAAATAAGAGCCAAGACTGCTGTACCAATATAACCTACGTTGAAATCGAAAATACCATCTAAATATGAAACTTTAACTGTCTTACGCTTTTCAACAGACCACATAGAGTTGATGGCTGAAATTTCAATCGGTGCCGGCATCCAGCCCATGAGTGATACGATAAAAGGTAGAGCGGACAATTGCCAAGGTGTTGGAGCTGTGAAATCGGGCGCATATTCACGGTGCTTAAAGAGAGCGATGACTACTGCTGCTACAGTCGCAATTGTTAAAGCTGTCATCACCCATTTAGCCAAACCATCAAGGAATTTATAACCACCGATTAGCAGCATGGCCCAAATCAAGACAATGATGATTGTTGTCAGCTGGGAAATACTGAGACCAAAACCATTAGGAAAAACATTGAAAAGAATAGCGGCACAGAGAATCCCTACTGCTGCTGTATTGACAACTGCAGAAAAAATATTCAGAATAAAGAAAATCCATAGTGTCCATTTTCCACGTTGAGCATAACCTTCAATCAAAGATTGTCCGGTTTGCAGGGTATATTCTGAACCAAAGCGGAAAAATGGATATTTAAACAAGTTAATCAAAAGAATAACGATAGCCAACTGCCAGCCATAGATGGCACCAGCCTGAGTTGAAGAAACGATGTGAGAACCACCAACGGCTGCAGAAGCCATTAGGATACCGGGTCCCATAGCTTTAAATTTTGACTGCCATGTAGAAGTCGCTTGAGTAGATTGATCTGACATAGAGATCCCCCTTAATCTATAAAATTTTCTGACTTTTCTGTCAATTGTATTTATTATAAAATCTAATTTCCTTGCTGTCAAGGCAATTGTTTGAAAATTTCTAATAATTTTCAAAAATGATTTCCCTGTCTTTCTTCGGTCAACGAACAAAACAGTCGCACCTGCTCTATCATTTTGCTATAATGAGGAAAATATAATTCATGAAAAGGATGGCTTATGAAACTCATTTCTTGGAACATTGATTCTCTCAACGCTGCACTGACTAGCGACTCATCTCGTGCGCTACTCTCCCGTCAAGTTATTGATACTTTGGTAGGACAGGATGCTGATATCATCGCTATTCAGGAAACAAAACTATCTGCTAAGGGACCAACGAAGAAACATCTGGAAATTTTAAACGACTACTTCCCTGACTATGCCATCGCTTGGCGCTCATCTGTCGAACCGGCTCGCAAGGGCTATGCAGGAACTATGTTTCTCTATAAATCCAGCTTAGAAGAACCTACTATCACCTTTCCAGAAATTAACGCTCCTTCTACTATGGATGCTGAAGGTCGCATCATTACCCTGGAATTTGACCAATATTTCGTGACGCAGGTCTACACTCCCAATGCTGGTGATGGTTTGAGACGCTTAGATGAGCGCCAAATCTGGGATGAGAAATACGCTGACTATTTGGTCGAATTGGACCAACAAAAACCCGTCCTAGCTACTGGTGACTACAATGTTGCCCACAGGGAAATCGACCTTGCCAACCCTAACAGCAACCACCGCTCACCGGGCTTCACCGATGAAGAGCGCCAAGGCTTTACCAATCTTTTAGACAGAGGCTTTACCGATACCTTCCGCTACAAACACGGTGATGTCCCCAACATCTACTCTTGGTGGGCTCAGCGCAGCAAAACCTCTAAAATCAATAATACCGGCTGGCGGATTGATTATTGGCTGACCAGTAACCGTATCGCTGATAAAATCATCCAATCCAATATGATCGATTCAGGTGAGCGTCAGGACCACGGTCCGATTTTATTGGAGATTGAGTTGTGATTTTATAAAAAGGCTTCATAAATATGGCTCTATAATATCTATAGTGGACAGTCCCATTTGATATTATGGAGCTTTTTATTAGGCACTAACTTAACGGATTCTAGTAAATCAAAGGCTAACTAAGGGCTTTACACTAGCCACTTGCTTGGCGTCATCCGCTATCCCTTGTAAATCATGATTACCTGACTGACCAATGATATGCTCTTCACCAACATAAACAGCCCCCAACAAACGCATAGCATTATTGAGCCAATCCTTTTGGGTCGTAATCCGAATAACATTACCCGTGAAATGCCTCAAATCATTTTTAATATCTGCTATCGTCTGCTTAGCTTCCGTTTTGTTAGAAGGCCAATCAAATTTTTGACGAAGAGTCTCATAAACCTTATTTCCTAGGTAGGCAACCGCAGGAATATAAAGAGGAGCCGCGTTATAGACAACAGTCTGAGCGACATTTTTCTTGATGGCAACCCGCTGAGCAACATTACCACCTAAAGAATGACCAGTGATAACTATATTCTGCACTCCATATTGATTGACCAATCGGTCGTAAAAGGCATAAGCCGGCTGATAGTGTTGACCCCGAGCTAATCCAATACCCATGATGTCCGCTCCAAGAGCATCCTGTAACTCGTTGCCATCGTTATTGGTTCCTGTGTAGGCAACAATGACTTTACCTGTCGCATTGTCTTTAAAGGCTGTCCCGCTTGTCCCTGTCTTATCATCATAGAAGTCACTGAGATAGGTCAAATTAGCAGGAATCACTCGACCAGCTTTGCGCACCTCTGCTAAAATGGTCGCATCTGTTGCCCCTTTTAAACGGGCTTTTTCAAATTCATAGGTCAAAGCTGCAGCGTCCAAGCTTGAAATACCAGAGGAACGCCCATCTAAGATACGGTTAATATCAACTCTTTGTGCATCAGAAACAAAGTCTTGATCTTTCAGAACGGCCTCTTCTTGGCTGGATTGGACCAAGGGTTCAGCCTTTGGATTCTCGTTTTGGCTAGGATAAACTGTGGTCTGTTCAGGTTTAGAGATAGCTACCGTTCCATCCGTTGCTGGTTTTCCGACAACCGATGTCGGATTCAGTTGCTCTTGGTAAGTGGCCAACTCTGAGGAACTATTAATATTCTCGATCTTCTCTTCTAAGTACCTAGCCTCTCCTTGTGCTGGCGTTGAAGAAGGAACGACGGGTTTTTGAGAAATCGATTCTTCATCTGCAGTCCCTTCCACTGGAGTGTCCAGCTCCGTTGTCACTTCTTGGGAAGATTGCTCTACTTGGGTTGCCACCGGCTGCTCACTGACCATCACTTGTGTATCCGCATTAACGGTGGATGAACCGGCGGTTAATAGCGAAACACTGGCTAGGGCAACAGTGGAAACCACTAACCATTTCTTCTTAATTTTACGTAGTTTATAGCGTGTGATAGTTTGCATGATTAAGATCTCCTTTTTTCTTCACTAAATTAAATATAGTCTTATAATCTGGTGTTGCCTAGCTGTTTTGATAAGTATAATTTGTATTTTTGATAGTGACTTAACAAATACTCATGTGTCCCTTTTTCAGCTATATAGCCATCCTCTATGAAAAATATCTTGTCTACATTTTTTATTGTTGCTAATCTATGGGTAATGAAAATTACTGTTTTTTCACTTAGATAACGTTCTACTGAAGAAAGGACTATTGATTCAGATATACTATCTAAATTTGATGTTGCTTCATCAAAAATAAAAATATCTGCTTCTTTTAAAAATCCCCTTGCTAATTGAAGTCGTTGTTTTTGACCCCCTGACAATTTTGACCCTTTTTCTCCAACAAGAGTATGCCATCCTTGCTCAAACTTTTCTATATCTTCTAATAAATTAACTTTTCTTAACGCTTCTTTTATAGTTTCATCATTCGGTAAAGAGTCTAATCCAAATGTTAAATTTTCATATATAGTTCCTGATAGTGATTCAAAGTCTTGCGCAATAAATGATATCTTTTTTCTCCAACTATCAGTACTAATTGTTCTTAAATTTTGTTGTTCATTAAATAATATTTTTCCATGAATTGGTTTATATAATTTTAATATAAGATTAATAATAGTGGTTTTACCCGACCCTGAAGGTCCAATGAATGCAAGCTTATCACCCTTATTAATCTTAAAGTTAATATTATGTAAAACATCGTGATCTCCATATGAAAATCCTATATTTTTGAATTCAAGTGACAAAAATTCATTATTATCAACATCTATACTTCCTTCATCTTCATCAGGTAAATTTCTATAAGAAGATATTACACTAACATATTGCTTAGTTTTTGCAAATTGATTTGCAAACTGGCCTATATTACTAAAAGGAGTTAATAGTTGAAATAAATAGATTAAAAACGCAATTAAAGTTCCAACTGTTAAGCTTCCCTCGCTAACACGATAACCTCCATAAGCAAAAATAAAACCTAATACAATAAATAGAACAACATAGACAATAGGACCTATAAATGAATCAACTAAGCTATATTTAAAAGAGCTTTCAGAAGTATTGAGTAATTTTTGATTATATTGTTTTTTTATTTTATTATATCCTTGATTTAATTTAATCAAATTGATACTTTGAAAAATTTCAGTCAAATAACCAGATAAACTATTTAAGTGACTTTGTTTTTTTTTAGCATATTTTCTACTGACAGCAGATAATGGGGTTAGAAAAGCAACCATAAGAAGGAGGCCGCAGAAGATACATATAGATAATCCAATATCTAGCCTCAATAAAACAATAAAGGTAAGGAAAATTAAGATAACAGAGCTTATTGCGCTTGGTATAACCTCACTTAAAAACTGCCTTACAACTTCCGTATCATTAATTATCCTACTAGATAGCTCCCCACTTAAGGAAGTTTCCAAAAATGATACATCTGTTTTTAATAATTTCAAAGCAGAATCATATCTAGACTCTCTAATTTGACCTTCCGCATATGTTAGTAATAAAAATGAAGAAATAAAGTTGAATAATAAATTAGTTACAAATAATAACCCCAGTTTTACTATCATTTTTATAACTATTACTTTATGATCAATAAGTTGTTCTAATCCTTGAGGAATTAATAAATAAGCCACAGATGCAAATATACTAAATATAACCCCCAGACATAAGAATAATTTTAATTTTAAATTTTTAGGAATAATTATCTCTTTCATACAATGCTCATCCTTTTATAATTTCTTTAACTCTGACAGAGCATAATAACAATAAAAACTATCTAAAAGTTTTTCTCTATCTGTTTTAGGCTCAGATATAAAAGGATTTTTATAACCAAAGTACCCTTCATTCGTCTGATTACTAATCAAAAAATTCCAACTATCTCTATAAAAGGTATTGGGAAATAAATCTGGATAATCTGTCGCTATAATGATACACAATGATAATTCCTTTAGCTGATAGTGTCTAGCAAAATAGACAGAGTAAGCCGATAAAATTTCACACAATTTTTCTTCATTATAATTTTTTTGATTATTATAACGACTTATATAAAGTAATTGATATAAATCATCTAGTCTCAATTTTGTATCAAGAAGGGAATAGTCTATTTCTAAATTTATCTTTTTTTTAGAAACAAAATCATATTCTAATCTGTCTTTCAAATAAGTAAAAATAAAATCCTTAGATTTTAAAGTATTTACTTCCATAATCTCTTGATACAATTTTAATTTAAGTTGCTTAACGATATCATTATCTTTATCATCTAGTTCTATTAAGATTTCGGGAAAAATCATATCAGCATCCTTTAAACAATTCTTATCAAGAACCCCATAATCTCCAATAAAAAATAATAATAATTTAGAGTTGATATCATTAATATTGAATAGCCAGTTAATTAATTTTTTCTCATACATCTTTGGCATCCTCCAATAATAACTGTTTAATCTCGGAAAATACTAAATTCTCATTTTTGAAACCTTCATCCATACTCGTCATTACTAAATAATTACTTAGGGAAGCATCAATTATCCCATCATTTAAAAGATTTTCGATAGTCATATCATGATTTTGAAACATATTCACTTGAGTGGTATCTAATTTGTACAAAGAGAGACCCTTCATAAAATTAATTTGATTAACTAAATAATCATATTGATGCGTTTCCCATTCGTTCTTTCGAATGATATCACTACTAAAATAATTATCGAGTATTTGAATATCTAAACCAAACTTTCTAGCATATATAAAAAAGTGAATATGTTCTTTAACATACATAGGATAAAATTTTAGCAAGCTATCAACATCAATTCTTTGAACTAACGTATATGAGATATTATTTAGTAAATTACCAACTGAAGTATTCTCCAAATCTTTGTGATAAAAATATTTCAAATCATTAGAAATTATTAGTAGATTACAAAAGTTAGTATAAAACTCTATATCAAGCGATACTTTATTTAATTTTTTGATTATTTTTCCCATTCTTGATAGCATAATAAAGCTCCTAAGCATACTAAAGTCGTATGATAATGATGTCTAAATTCTTGATAATCATCTTTAAGCGTTAAATTTTCTGGAGCAGGAAATAATCCATTATCCATCTGTCTACTGATCATTTCATTAATAGAGTAATCCACCATCCTCATATTTTGAACTTGTTTCATATTTAAAAAAATATTATTTAACACCAATTCACCTAGAATATCTAAATCCTTTTCTATAATGCGTTCTCCCATTAAAGTCCTCAGAATAAAATCCAGATTATCGATTGAAAAATCCAAATAGTAACCACGCCCCATATCAGTGATATAAAATAAAGTATGCGTAATACTATATAGAGTAGAGGGAGTCATATAGTGAAGAGGTAAAGATTTCCCTAATACTGTTTTTTTGAATAATTCTTCATATGAAGGGAGATTATCTTTTATATTAGCCTTACTTAAAGAATATTTAACATCCATTAGCCTAAAGGGAGTTCTTTCCATAAGCAAGTCTAACTTATGCTCATTAACCATCTCTTTTAAGAAAGTATTATATTTACTAAAACCTTCAGATAGTAAAAACTCCTCTATGGTAGCTAATCCGCTAAAAGTTATAATATTTTTGTATGATTCTTTCACAAAATTATTACTATTAATTTTTGAAAAAATATAATCTCTTACAAAATAGAGATTATATTTTTCTTTCATAGAATCTGTCCAAAAATTATATAGAAAAATTAACTCGATAAAAGATTTCATCTCTCCTTCACTATCATATTGCAAGTGTTCTTCCACAAGAAAATAGTCAATATTTTTTCTTAAATAGCTAACTGTTTTTAAAATGCTAGTTTCAATATCCATTATCGCCACTCACCAATTTATTCTTAATTTTCTAATAGCTAGATAGATTACCAAGCCAATAACAACAATAGAGATATTTACCGTATTACTTGTTGTCATTAAATAGCTGAGATCTACCCCTTTTACATCTACAAGATAGAGGGGAGTGATAGCCATATAGATATGTCTTACGCTATCTCCTATAGAATCCTGAGTAAAACCAATCCCAAAAGTCTTTTCCCCAATCCTATCTTTGATGACATTATAGTAAACAACTGCATAAGTCCCCAAAGAAGCTAACAGGGAAAGTAAAAAGAGATTCCGTCCAACTTTTTTCGATTTAAAAATCCTTGTTAAATATAAAAACAGAGTCGCCAGCATAAAGTAAGAGGTCAACGACAGCAATTTTCCCACGATTTCTAAAAGACCAGATTCGCAATAAGTTAAATAAAAAACAAAATTGAGTAGTATTTGAACCCCTGCTGTTACTAATAATATCTGATTGAGAGTATATTTTAGTGTGTAATAGAAAAAACTTTGCCTAGTGTAAATAAGCCTATATAGTATATTAGTCGAATAGATGACCGCAAAGGTCGCCACCACCATAATCCAAAGACCATAAACCGTGTCTAAAATAGTAAGGTCATCAAATATTGATTTTACCAAACGTAAAATAATCTGAATAATATAGATATAAAGAAATACCCCAATATTATCTTTCAAAATGCGTCTAATAAGCGTCAACATGGCGATTAACCTCCTTATAAATAGCATCTAAAGACTGACCTGGATACTCTAACATCAACTTGTCAGTCTCTTCGTATAAAACTACTTTCCCATTGTTAATCATAATGACTTCATCAAAAAGATCTTCCATATCCTGAACTAAGTGTGTACTGATAATAGCTACACTATTAGGACGACGATAACCTTTGATAAGACTGATAAGAATATCACGTGTTAAAGGATCAACAGCTGCCAGAGGCTCATCAAAAAGATAATACTCAACATCTTGTGCCAAGGCAAAAACAAGGTGTAACTGTTCTTTCATTCCCTTAGAATAATCGGAAATCTGCTTGTTAAAATCTAATTGTAGATAGTCTAACATCTGTTCTGCTCTTTCTCTGTTGAAAGAGGAATATAGCTTTTGGAAATCATTTAAACAGCCTGTAATCGTCATATCTTGAGGAATATATGGAATATCCGGCAGCATAAAAGCACTATAAGCTTCCTTATTGAGATTTCCTGTATATTTCTGATAATAGTTAGCAACAACATTAAGGAGTGTGGTCTTTCCTGCACCATTGGGTCCTAACAAAGCGACAATTTGATTTTTGTTGGAAATTTCTAGTGATATTGATTTTAAAATCTTAGAACGTGTATAAGCAAACGATACTTGATCTATAGAAAGCAAAATATAAATCCTCCTTAAAATTAATTGATAATTAAGCTATTTATTTAATCATTAAAACAAATAGCTTAATTATCAGTTAGTTTATAAAATTCGTATCACTAATAAGTAAAATACTATATAGATTGACTTAAATTGTGTATAATATTAATATAAGTTACTTTGAATAGGTTACACTAAACTAGACAGAATTTATAAAGTGTTCTACACTAAAAGAAATCCTAAAGGAGACT
>NZ_JBHSAC010000081.1:0-7583 GCF_042649885.1 Streptococcus dentapri
TATTGAAGCAGTGGATGCCCAGCAGGCTGGGGATATCTTTGCCAATCTCTCATAGTAGCAAAAATAGAGGAAAATGATATGTCAAAAAAGAACAAAAGTAAAGACCTTGAATTGGAAGAATCCATAAAAAAACAGGAACGGGCAGCCATTAAAGCTATCGTTTCAGCCACTTCCTCTGCCATCAAAAATAAGGGAACCAGCTTGAAATCAAGCCTAGAGAAAGATGCGAAAGCTTTGAAAAATTATGCCTCAACTTATAAAAAGAATATTGCGGATGGATTAGAAGGCCAAGCAGCTCAGGCAGCTTCGGATTTTTTAACCCAGATTCCTAAGCCTACCTTGGAAAATCCGATTAGTTAGGGGCTGCCATGGTGACTATTAATCAGAAGATGAGAGAACTTGATGACCAATATGAAAGTGATTTAAGGGCTATTCAAAGCAAGCGAGACAGTTTAGAGGAGGATTATCAGCGTTTTATGCAGGTAACAGATGACTTGAAGGAACAAGTTTACCAAGCCACTCTAAAGCGTGAAATAGAACTTTCGCCAGAAGCAAAAGGCCAGGTATATCAAATGGATATTACTGCCGATGATTTTAAATCACAGTTTCAAAAAGCAATAGCTGAACTGGATGAGGAGCAATCTCAACTGAAAAAAGACTACGACAAGCAGGTCGATAACATTTATGAGGAAGCGTCAGAGAAAGATGCTAATCATGATAATACTTAAATCATTCGAACAAGGAGATAGGATCAGTGGTAAAGGCATTGACTCTTTAGAGGTAGAGGAAATGTTATCCTCTTCTTACTAGTGGACAGTGAAATAATAAACGATTAGGCGTTTAGGTATGGCCTTGTTCCTCATTTCAAGGGGAGCAAGGCTATTGTATTTTCTTGATAAAGAAACCGTTTCACTCTGGATCATTTTCCGGCAGGCTATGATAAGGAGCGCATCAGCTGCCGGCTGGCGCCCTTGAACCACCTCAAAACGCTGAAGTCCACTATTCCAGAAGCGGTCACTTTCCTTGAGATGTACCAAGTCAAAGTGGAGGAGCTGGGGGTTGATGCACGCTGGCAGTCGCATTCTCCTCATCAGTCGATGGCTGTGGCTTTTATCAGCTGTTAAAAGAAAATTCTGACTTATTTTTGTTAGGGAAATCAGGGTCTATATAGACGTTCAACAGACTAATAATAGATTAGAAAGTGACTGAAAATGTTTAAAAACGTTGAAATTAGGTCTTCTCCAATGGGCACTGTTGTTATGTTCAATAACTTATCTCTACCAAGGATCATTTTTTTCAGTGATAATATTCCTGGTGTTCCAGCTAAAGATGGAGAAGAAGCTAGTAGACTAATGGCCTGGGCAAGTTTGGCCTATGTCTGTACCCAAATGAACTAGCGTTGTTTTTATAGGGCTTTTCTGATATAATCATTTATGTAAAAAATTTCTAGGAGTTATATTAACATGGTACTTTGGCTAGCTACTTTATTGATTGTTTTCGCCCTTTTTGGAGGTGTTGTTTTAGGTATTTTCATTGCTCGTCGTCAATTCACAAAAGAGATTGCAGAGTATCCCCGTCTAACGCCTGATGCTATTCGTGAAATGATGAGTTCGATGGGGCAAAAACCTAATGAAGCTAAAATTCAGCAAACCTATCGCAACATCGTGAAGCAGTCAAAGGCTGCGGCAAACAAGAAAAAATAAGGTGACAAGGCTGAGTGAAAACTCAGTCTTATTTTAGGAAGATACTATGGATAATAGACCAATTGGTTTTTTGGATTCTGGTGTTGGTGGTTTGACGGTTGTCCGCGAACTGATGCGTCAGCTTCCCCATGAAGAAATTGTTTATATTGGAGACTCGGCCAGAGCCCCTTATGGTCCTAGGCCAGCTGAGCAAATTCGAGAATATACCTGGCAGTTGGTCGACTTCCTCTTGACTAAGGACGTCAAAATGATTGTCATTGCCTGTAATACAGCGACAGCTGTTGCTTGGGAGGAAATTAAGGAGAAACTGGATATTCCAGTTTTAGGTGTGGTTCTGCCTGGTTCTAGCGCGGCCATTAAAACAACCAGTACTGATAGAATCGGTGTGATTGCAACGCCTATGACAGTTCGGTCGGATATTTATCGACAAAAGATAGTGGATTTGGCTCCTCAAATGCAGGTAGAAACCTTGGCCTGTCCCAAATTTGTTCCTTTAGTGGAGTCCAATCAGATGACCTCCAGTGTTGCTAAGAAGGTTGTTTATGAGAGTCTCTCTCCCTTGGTTGGTCAGGTGGACACTCTGATTTTGGGCTGTACGCACTATCCTCTCTTGCGTAGTATTATTCAAAATGTTATGGGATCAGAGGTAAAATTGATTGACAGTGGGGCTGAAACAATTCGTGATGTTTCTGTTCTACTTAACTATTTCCAACTCAATCACAGTCGTGATACTGTAATAACTGCTGACCATCATTTTTATGCAACGGCAGGAGTGGCTGGTTTCAAAGAAATTGCTGAAAGCTGGTTAGGTCAAGACTTAAATGTGGAGCATGTAAGACTATGAATGGTAAAATTTATGAATATAAGGATAATCAAGATTGGTTTGTAGGTAAGTGGGGAAGTGCTTCTCGTATCCATACTCTGGGTTTTGGTGCTGATTTTTCAAAAATTGAGCAGGAACTCACTCACCTGCTTGG
Source organism: Streptococcus dentapri (assembly GCF_042649885.1). NCBI lineage: Bacteria > Bacillati > Bacillota > Bacilli > Lactobacillales > Streptococcaceae > Streptococcus > Streptococcus dentapri. The sequence continues at coordinate 2,681 of NZ_JBHSAC010000081.1, forward strand.
TGCTCAAGGAGGTTTTGATGTATCGGTGATTCGTTATGGGTCTGATTTTCGTCTGATTGCCTTTATTGTGGAGATTATTAATCAGGAATTGGGTCGACAGCTGGAAGTCAGTCAGCACAAGAATGCTATCTTGGTGAGTGAAAACCAAAAGTTACAGATGGTTCACCTGCCTGAGCAAGGAGTAGAACTAACCGACTTTTTTGGTCAGGCTGAAGCTGCAAGCCTGGGAGATACAATCCTAATTGCAACCCGTAACGAAGGAAAGACACGTGAATTCCGAGAAATGTTTGCCCAGTTAGGAATTAGCGTAGAAAATCTCAATGACTATCCGGACCTTCCTGAGGTGGCTGAGACAGGGACAACTTTTGAGGAGAATGCTCGCTTAAAGGCCGAAACTATCTCGGAATTGACGGGTAAAATGGTGCTGGCTGATGATTCGGGACTCAAAGTTGATGCTCTGGGTGGCTTGCCAGGCGTCTGGTCAGCCCGCTTTTCGGGACAAGATGCAACGGATAGCAGCAATAATGCCAAGCTTTTACATGAATTGGCTATGGTCTTTGAGATAAAGGATCGCTCAGCACAGTTTCATACGGCTCTAGTGGTCGCTGCCCCAGGACGTGATAGTCTAGTGGTAGAGGCTGATTGGGAAGGTTACATCGCCATATCCTCTAAGGGAGAAAATGGCTTTGGTTATGATCCGCTTTTTTTGGTTGGTGAGACAGGTAAAACAGCTGCTGAGTTGACTGCTGCTGAAAAGAACGAGCAGTCGCACCGCGGACAAGCTGTTAAAAAATTAATGGAGGTGTTTCCAGCATGGCAACAAGCACAATTGTAGTGATGAGTGATTCCCATGGGGATCGCAAAATTGTTCAAGAAATAAAAGAGCGCTATCAAGGCAAGGTCGATGCTATCTTTCATAATGGTGATTCGGAACTGCCGTCTAATGATAAAATTTGGGATGGTATTCATGTTGTGCGTGGCAACTGTGATTATGACAATGGCTACCCTGACACTCTGGTGACTCATTTGAATAATGCAACGATTGCTCAGACGCATGGCCATCTCTATGGTATTAATTTTGATTGGACTCGCTTAGAGCTCTGGGCGCAATCGGAAGATGCCGATATTTGTCTCTACGGCCATTTGCATCGGGCCAGTGCTTGGCGCAATGGCAAGATAATCTTTGTCAACCCAGGTTCTGTCCTGCAGCCACGCGGCGAGGTTCAAGAGAAGCTCTATGCCAAGATTGAGATTACAGATGAGACCATCAAGGTGGAGTTCTACACCCGCGACCACCAGCTTTACCCTCGTTTGATACAGGAATTTGAGAGATGATTGCAAAAGAATTTAAAGATTATCTAGCCCCATTTCAACAGGACTATCTGACACCTGCCGAGGATTTGGCTCTGGTCATGTCCAATCACAGAGTTAGTCATGTTACTTTGCTTTTAACAAGTAATGGCTATTCAAGAATCCCGGTTATGTCACCCGACAAGCGTTATATGGGAACCATTAGTATGTCTGATATCCTTTCCTACCAGACGGAGCAGGCTCTGTCTGATAAGGCCTTGGCTGATTTGGAAATCAAGGAGATGCTCAATCACAAGATTGAGGTGTTGACAGACACTGCTGATTTAACCGAAATCTTGCATAAAATTGTGGATTTTCCTTTTCTGCCTGTAGTGGACAGTCAGGGATTTTTCCTTGGAATCATTACTCGCAGAACTGTTCTGAAATCTGTGAATAGCCTACTGCATAATTTTACACAGGAGTATCAGATTGAGCTACTTGAGTGAGAAAATCACCCCTTTTATTACTAGTAAAAGACTTTCAGAGAATAGCCAAAAATCTTACCACTATGACCTGCGTCAGTTTTGTCAGCTGGTTGAAGAACAAATATCCGATAGTAAGCTTCGACTTTACGAGAACTTTCTGTCAGATCTTAAGCTTTCGGCTCGTAAGCGCAAAATTTCAACGGTGAATCAATTTTTGCTCTATCTCTATGATCAGGGTAAAATCAGCGCTTATTACCATCTTAAAAATCGTGAAAAGCTGAGACCAAAATCGAGAAGTCAGCAAAGATTGGATTTATCAAATCTCTATCAAGCGACAGATAGTACTGGAAAATGGATAGCGCTTTTGATTTTAGAGCTCGGTCTATCACCCAGTGAGATTGCAGCGATCAAGGTGGAAGAGGTGGATCAGAATTTTGATGTCTTAACCATAAAAAAGTCCGGACAGGTCAGAATTCTGCCTTTTTCTGATATCCTCAAGCCCTTATTTGAGAATTTAGAAAGTCAGACCTATCTCTTTGACAACAGAGGTAATCCCTATTCTCGTCAGTGGTTTTTTAACCAGCTCAATGCCTTTTTGCAGGCCGAGGATTTCTCTGATCTGACTGCCCAAAAATTGCGGGAGCAATTCATCATCAATCAAGTTGCTCAAGGAACAGACTTATTAGACTTAGCTAAGAAATTGGGATTAAAGACGCCTCTAACTTTGGAGCCCTATTATAAGAATGGATATTAAATTAAAAGATTTTGAAGGCCCTTTAGACTTACTTTTACATCTGGTCTCAAAATATGAAGTGGATATTTACGATGTGCCTATTGTGGAAGTCATCGAACAATACTTGGCCTATATCGCTACCCTACAGGCCATGCGTCTGGAAGTGGCAGGAGAATATATGGTTATGGCCAGTCAACTTATGTTGATTAAGAGCCGTAAGCTTTTACCAAAAGTGGTGGAGGAAACTCCGCCGGAAGAAGATTTGGAGCAGGAACTGCTCACTCAGATTGAAGAATACCGACGCTTTAAACTCCTCAGTCAGGAATTAGCAGCCCAGCACGATGTCAGGGCGCAATATTTTTCCAAGCCTAAACAGGAATTGATCTATGAGGATATCAGCTTGTCCCACGACAAGTCGGCTCTGGATCTTTATTTGGCTTTTTCTAAGGTGATGGCAGCCAAGCAGGAAGAAATCAAAAACAGTCATACTACCATTGAGCGCGACGATTATCGTATCGAAGATATGATGGAGCTGGTAGCAGAACGTTTGTCAGGGGAAGGCTCTGTGGAGCTGAGCCAAATTTTTTCAGAGGCTCAGTCTACCAATGAAATCATAACAATTTTTTTGGCAACCTTGGAATTGATTAAAGTGCATCGTGTTGAGGTCCAGCAGAGAGATAATTTCGGTGAAATTATCTTAACTGCCCTAGAGGAGGGAGAACATTCATGACTTATCTAGCACAGATTGAAGCCCTGCTCTTTGTAGCAGGAGAGGATGGACTGAGCCTGAGACAGTTATGCAGTCTACTTGATCTTTCTGTTTCTGCCCTGATTCAGCAGTTAGATAAATTGGCTGATAAGTATGAGGGAGACGATGATTCAGCGCTTGATTTGATGGAAACTTCGGGGACCTATAAATTGGTGACCAAGGAGGCCCACGCTGAACTTTTGCGTCAGTATGCCAAGGCTCCCATCAATCAAAGTCTGTCTCGTGCAAGCTTAGAGGTCCTATCTATTGTGGCCTATAAGCAGCCAATTACGCGTATAGAAGTTGATAATATTCGTGGTGTTAATTCTAGCGGTGTGATTTCTAAATTGCAGGCTTTTGACCTAATACGTGAAGCTGGTAAAAAAGAAGTTATTGGTCGTCCTAATCTCTATGTGACCACGAATTACTTTTTGGATTATATGGGCATCAATAGTCTCGACGAACTAGTTGATGCTTCTAATCTTGAATTGGTAGATGAAGAAATGACCCTCTTTGATAATGAAGAAAGCGAATAAGAAAGGATGAGACTGCTAGAAAGTGTGTCAATACTTTTTAGCAGTCTCAGGTCTCAAAAAATTATGAGAATAAATAAGTACATTGCGCACGCAGGAATTGCCAGTCGCAGAAAGGCAGAAGAGCTCATAAGACAGGGGCTGGTTACATTGAATGGACAAACAGTTGTTGAGCTAGCCACCAATGTTAAGTCAGGTGACGTCGTTGAAGTGGAAGGGCGCCCTATCTATAATGAAGAGAAGGTTTATTATCTTCTCAATAAACCACGTGGGGTTATTTCAAGTGTCTCCGATGAAAAAGGCCGTAAGACAGTAGTTGATCTTTTGCCTGATGTTAAGGAAAGGATCTATCCTGTTGGCCGTCTGGACTGGGATACAACGGGGCTTTTACTTCTGACCAATGATGGGGACTTTACAGATGAAATGATCCATCCTCGAAACAAAATCAATAAGGTCTATCTAGCACGTCTTAAGGGAATAGCAACCAAGGAGAATCTCAGACCTCTGACGCGTGGTGTGGTGATTGATGGGAAGAAGACCCAACCAGCCCGCTACAATATTATCAAGGTTGATCCTAGCAAAAATCGCTCGGTCGTTGAATTAACCATTCATGAAGGCCGCAACCATCAGGTTAAAAAGATGTTTGAAGCAGTGGGGCTCTTAGTTGATAAATTATCGCGGACACAATTTGGTACTCTGGATTTGAAGGGGCTCCAGCCAGGTGAAGCACGTCGTCTGAGTAAGAAGGAAGTCAGCCAGCTCCATAATGCGGCTGTCACTAAGACCAAATGAAAAGACTGCTGATTGTGCCGGTCCGCTTTTACCAGCGCCATATTTCCCCTTTGACCCCTCCGTCCTGTCGTTATCATCCTACCTGCTCTAACTATATGATTGATGCCATTGAAAAGCATGGTCTTCTAGGAGTTCTTATGGGACTGGCTAGAATCCTTCGTTGCAATCCTTTCGTGCCCGGAGGAGAGGATCCTGTTCCGGATTATTTTACTTTAAAAAGAAACAGCCGGTCCGATTAGGACCGGCTGTCAGACCGAAGACAAACTTCTTTTTGGAGGTTTGTCTTTTTTGGTGTCTCTTATCTTTAAGATGAAAAATGGAT
>NZ_JBHSAC010000082.1:0-847 GCF_042649885.1 Streptococcus dentapri
TATTGAAGCAGTGGATGCCCAGCAGGCTGGGGATATCTTTGCCAATCTCTCATAGTAGCAAAAATAGAGGAGGCTCTTATGAAAAAGTCAACCAAGATAGGAATGGCTAGTTTAGCTACGTTAGCCATTTTAGCAGGAATAGGAGGAACCCTGATGGTCAAAGATGATTTTAACAGTCGCTTTGAGGCTTTTGTCAAAGCCAAGCGAGAGCAACAAGCAAAAGAAGCTGAGAAAAAGAAACAAGAAGCAAGGATGACAACCAAGGAGAAGCAGCTGGCCTACCTCAAAGAACACCAACAGGAAATTGTGGATTTTGTCAAATCACAGAGCCCTAAGGTCGAGTCTGTTCAGATTGATTGGGATGAAACTCAGTGGGATAAATCAGGGGTTGTCGTTGCTGAACCTTTTATTACTGTCTACGGCGGTATCAATGACCTTGAAGATTCCAGTTGGAGCGTAGACATCTGGATAGATAAAGATGGTAATGTTGATATGGATAGTATGTCCCAAAGTAGTCAATTAAGAATAGGAGGAGAACCAATTTGAGTAACTGGAATTTAGATAATTTTGATAACATTTATGCTTCTTTAGCTGAGTCTGCTTACACTGGACGTCCTAATACTTTTGCCTATGAAAAGCTAACTCCTGAAGAACGAGCGCAGTTAGATTCAGGAGAATCTCTTAAATTTGACTTTGCTAAAGATGCCAAAGACAATAAAGGCCAACTCACCCAAGGTGCTTCAGGTGACGGCTACCCCGATAAGAGTGATCCCAACGCCAGTAAAACGGAGCTCTACCTCCAGCCTGATGAAACGCTTCATACGACAAAAGACGGCCATCAAAAAGG
>NZ_JBHSAC010000083.1:0-36591 GCF_042649885.1 Streptococcus dentapri
ACTCCTGTTTCTAGTTTACTAGATTTCAACAGGAGTGTTTTTCTTCTGTCTCATGTTAGGGGGGCAGTGCCCTTTTGTCCCAGCCTCTTTCATAAATACCGTTTTATAAGGCTGTAACGGTCGCCGCAATTTCTGCTATCAAATCAACTTCTTTTAATTCAGTGACTTGAGCGATAACTTCTGATAAGGGTTTACTTGCTAGTAATTCCTCTAGTTCAACAGACTGAGGATCCGTTGGATCAGTATACTTAAAGACAAAGCCAACAGTCTTCAATAAATTATCATAAGACAAGCCACGTTCTTTAAGTTCACGAATCGGACGAATGAAACGTTCATCATAACCTAGTTTACGAATCGGAGTTCTAGCAACACGAGTGACATCATCAACAATGAAAGGATTTTCAAAACGAGAAATGATGATTTTATGATAGTCAACTAATTCCTTTTCGTCAAAGTCCCATTTTGCTATTAAGAGACTGCGGATTTCGGCTAGAACAGCTTCAACATTTGCTTTAACCCTTTCATTCTTGAGGGCTTCAAGAATTGTCTTAGCTCCATAGAAGGCTCCCGTATAGGCTGATGTAGCATGGCCTGAGTTGACAGAAAACAGTTTGCGTTCAATGAAAGGAGTCAGCTCTTTTTCATAATGAACACCTTCTAGTTTTAACTTTTTATTCTTCATACGATCAGTTTCCACAACCCATTCTTTAAAAGGTTCAACTACAACAAAGAGTGGATCTTCATGACTCTGAGCTGGGACGATCCGGTCAACTGCAGCATTTGGAAAGCCAACAAATTCCTCGGCATAAGCCAAGGCATTATCAGAAAGGTGTTTCTTAACTTCTTCCCAGAGAAACTGTGAGCCGCCAATCATATTCTCACAAGCCAAGACATCAATAGCCTGCTGGTTGCTAGCACTTTGACGCGCTTGAATACCTTGAGCAATCAGTTTCACAATCAGAGGCAGAATATTGGGGCCGATAGCGGTCGTAATGAGGTCCGCTTCAGCAATAGCTGCAACTACATCAGCAGGATTTTTACCATTGTTGATGCCCCGAACACCTGATACACTGATATGACGCTGACCATCTTCAGCAATCTCAATTTCATAACTATGGCGTTCATTCAAAGCATCAATGATAGCTTCATTGACATCCACAAAGGCAATCTCAAAATCATTTTCAAATAGAATTTCACCGATAAAACCCCGACCGATATTTCCAGCGCCAAAATGTACTGCTTTTTTCATTATATACTCCTTTTTATTCAACACTATTTAACAAACGAATGATGGCATCCTCAGACTGAGCATCCGCTAACTTAACAACATTATCAACATCCGCACAGAAGATCGAGATTTTTTGAATCATCTCCAAATGCTCATCGCCAATACCGGCTATACCAAAAAGAACGGTGGCAATCTGTCTGTCATCTTCTGTTCCAAAATTAACCCCTTGAGGAACCTGCACAACAGTGACACCTGTTTTAAGAACTTCTTTTTTGGCATCATCTGTTCCATGAGGAATTGCAATGAAGTTCCCCATATAAACCGATAATTCTTGATCACGGCGCACCATGGCATCGATATATTCAGGGTTGACGTAGCCACCATCAGCGAGCAGCTGACCGCAATAGCGGATAGCTGCTTCTTTATTGTCGAAGTGCTGATTGAGCTTTATCAGTGTTTTTTCAAATTCCATAGTTAATTCTCCAAATCTTTGATAGTTTCTGTAAAGATCTTATTTAGTAATTGGTAGATAATCGTTTGATTTCCAGTTTTGTAAATTTCCGTATAGAGATGATTTTCGATAATAGACTGACCAATGGCTGACATCAGGACCTTGGTTTCAGCTAAACTGTCCTCCTTGGTCAACATGACCAAAATTCTACTAACATCTTCAATTTCATGATTCATTGATGGAACACCAATTTTATGGGCCAACTGATAAACCATAAACTGACTCTTTTCGACTGTGTGAGATTGTGTATGTAATAGAGCCAGTCCCGTCTCAGGAATAGCAAAGGGGCTAATTTCAAAGCGCTGCAAAAGTTTCTCGATCAAATAGGCTTGATCCGAGATGGCCGGTAAGTCCGAGATAATCTCAGCCACTGTTTGCTTAAAAGATAAACTGTTATCCAGATAAAGTAGCTGGAATTGCTCTAGCAATTCCTGACTAGACTCTAGGTAGGCCTGCAAGTCTGGCTGACCTACAACTTCAATACTGCGTTCACGCTGCTGATTGTGGCGCAACTGAACGGCCTGCAAACGTTCCTGTAAGCGCAAAATTTCAGTCGTACTAGGATAGGCAGAAATAAGATCAATTTCCTCATGATCACTCGGACTAGTTGATAAAATATAGTCATACTGGTCAAGATAATCATTATTAAAATCCTCTAAGCGCTTGACCTGAACCGATTGGACAAAAGGAGCAACTGATTTAATCCTGGTCACCAAAAGTTCCACAGCTAAGGGGCGTTGATTCGTTAAAAGCAGAACCTGAATAGGGTAAATATCTGGACTGCGCCTGATACTTGAGGCAAAGTGCAGTGTTACCAGCTCATATTCAGCCTCATTTTGAATATAAGTCGCAAAGAGATCCTGCATCACTAAGCGGATAATTCGGTGAAGAAAATCATTTTGATAGGCGACTAGGTGAGCTGTGGAAGAAATTGATTCATCAGGAAAGAGGTAAGGGATAGCTAGGCTCAGACGCAAATGATGAAAGAGAAACTTAAAGAGAGTTTTGTCTTTAACAAAATTGATTTTGGTAAAGGATGATACCTTATCAATCAAATTAGTAACATTATAAAAATACTGACTATCGAAATTCTCCACATAAAGCGGATTTTCCTGACGTTTGATATAGAGTTCATCCAAAAGACCGGCCCAGTAGACGATTTCATTTGTACCGTAAGCCTGAGCAGTCAACTTAGAATAGCTGGCAAAGAGTTCTTGAGCTAATTCTAAGGACTGTTTACTAACATGAGCAATTGTCTTGGGCTGGCCAAATTTTTTAGACAGGGCTAAGAGAATGGTGAAAAACTGTAACAACTTAGGATCCATGTCCGGAATAAAAGTCTGGCAGTCTCTAAATGCCTTCCTAGCCTGCTTAAAAACCCCTAATAGATCATCTGCTACACGGTCTAACTTGCCTGACTTAAAATCAGCTGCCGAAAACATATGGGTCAACAAAACAGCCAGTAAATAACGATGTTGCTCTGTATCTAACAGTAGATGGTAACCCTGCTTACGCTCAAGTTTAACAGAAAAATCAACTAAACGCTGTTCAATAGCATTAATATCCTGAATGATGGTCACATTACTGACCATGAATTCTTCTTGGAAATAAGCATTGGTCAAGGGTTCTGTTGCCGTCAATAAAGCCAGGCAGATCAGATTGAGACGCTCGCTATGGCTATAGTCTTCCATACTATAGATAGAACTCAGTTTAGATAAATCCCCAGATAGTTCATACTTCTTCTGCTTTTTAAGCAGCTCAATCCCCACGGTATGAAGACTAGCCGTTAAATCCGTGATCGTGCGGTAGGCTGTTCGCTGGGATACAGCCAGAATCTTTTGAATATCAGCGACAGAAAGCCTGCCAGCATCCAGAAAAGCCTTAATTAATTTTTCTTCACGTTTAGTAAAAATCATAACTTTATTATATTACTTTTAACTACTTTACGTAAAATCGGGCTATTTATGCATACGTTTGGCCATCTTATCGTATTCAGGTGTTGTGACCAAACTATCAACGATTAAGAATTGTGCATTAGGAGCAAACCGTTGAGCCTCAGTTTGATTGGCAATCGTAGTGACAACAAGAATATTCTTAGCATTGAAATGACCTAGATTTTCATTAGCTGCCTTAGAAATTGGTATCCCGATTTCATGATTCTTAAAGATGAGCTCCAGAGTTGCTTGTCCCATGGTTGCTGAGCCTTCAGCTTTTGCGTGAGCAAATACAACTTCATCAATATAATTTAAGTCAACATCAACAGTAACCCCCGTAGTATCTGTCTCAGCTGTTCGAGTATCTGATCGGTTTTCACCTACTAGCTGACTGACAATATCATCATATTTAGGCGTTGCCAAGAAATTATCAACAGTTACATGAACTGCACTTGGGGTGCGTTCAGCAGCACGTGCTGCTAACTCTTCCTGCGTTACAATTAGAGTGTCTTGGGTATCTGTTAGGTTTGAAATAGCCTTATTTGATACTGGAATATCAAGACCAGCCTTTTTCACCTTATCACGAAGAATAGAAGCGCCCATGGCTGAGCTACCCATACCCGCATCACAAGCAAAGATGATTTGAACAACATTTGCAGGTGAAATAGTTTCACTCAGCACCGCTGAAGCTGCTCCCTTAGACTGTGCTTTAGCTGTTTGCGTTGCAGCTTGTGCTTCTTCTAGCGAATCGCCCTCAGACTTATCTGTTTTAAGAATGACGGCTGCTACTAGAAAGGAAGCAAGAGCGGCTGTCATAACACCAGTCAAAACGCTCATATGGGCTCCAAGTCCCTTAGGAGCCATCCCCATAATAGCAATGATAGATCCTGGTGAAGCAGGGGCTGTCAGACCAGCACCAAGAGCTTGAAAAGTGAAGGTTCCAGTAAGACCACCAGCAATAACAGCTAAGAACATAGCTGGCTTCATCATAACGTAAGGGAAGTAAATTTCATGAATACCACCAAAGAAATGGATAATCATAGCTCCCCAAGATGAAGATTTAGCTGCCCCCTTACCAAAGAGAGCATAGGCTAGCAAGACACCAAGACCTGGGCCAGGATTAGCTTCAAGTAAGAAAAGAACTGATTTACCAACTTCAGCAACCTGTTCTGTACCTAATGGTGTGAAAATACCATGATTCAAGGCATTGTTCAGGAATAGAATCTTGGCTGGTTCAATAATCAGATTAGCCAATGGCAGTAAGTGAACCTTGACAATAGCTTCTACACCGATACCAACCCATTCTGTCAGTTGAGCAACAACTGGACCGATGATGAAGAAGGCAAGTACCATCAAAATAAAACCAATTAAACCGAGTGAAAAATTGTTGACCAACATTTCAAAACCAGTCTTAATTTTGGGTTGAATTTTTTCATCAAATTTTTTCAAAAGCCAGGCTGACAAAGGGCCCATAATCATAGCACCGATGAACATCGTGACAGATGAACCTGCAATAGCACCAAATGAGGCAATAGCACCAATGACACCACCTCGTTGCTTGTGGACATTATAACCACCCGTATAGCCAATTAAAAGGGGTAAAACATATTTTAGCATTGGCCCAACAACATTGGTATCCAAATCACTATTTGGTAAATAACCTGTGGCAATGAAAAGTGAGGCCGCCACACCCCAAGCAATGAAAGCCCCAATATTAGGCATAACCATGTTAGAAAGTGCAGTTCCTAATTTTTGAATTCTGACTTTCAAAGAATTACCATTTCCCATGAAAATTCCTCCTTTTCTATGAGTTTATTATAAAATAATTCTTTTTGCCACAACACTCAAATTTTGGCAAAAAAAAATTGTCATTCTATTTGATAACTTAAATTAGATGTCCTGCAATTATTTCAGTAAAAGAGCATTTTATCTTTAAAAATGGTAATAAAAATGGCTCTATCACTATCTGTAGTGGATAAATCTCCTTCAGATATTATAGGTCCTCTTGACTGTATGAAAAAAAAGTCCCATATGACTTATAATGAAAAGCTCTAAACAACTCATTAGAAAGACTCATATGGAACTTCTTAAGAATACCACAGATTTAATCGGATTGAAAGATAAACATATCAAAATCTTGTTTGTCTTACAACACCAAACCCATATTGAAATACAAGCTAAACTGGACTATCAAGCGCCTGACTGTCCTTATTGTCAGGCCAGCATGATTAAATACGACTTTCAGAAAGCGTCAGCTATCCCTATCCTTGATATTCAAGGTAGGCCCTCTGTTATAAAGCTCAAAAAGCGCCACTTTCAGTGCAAGGATTGTCGCAGAGTGGCGGTGTCTGAGACACCTCTCGTTCAGAGAAACTGTCAGATTTCCAAGCCTGTCTGGCCTAAAATCACACAGCTTCACACAGAGAAGGTGAATGACTCCGCTATCGCCAAAGAAACTTCACATTTCCGTCTCTGCCGTTCAGAGAAAGCTAGCACAATTCACCTTCAAAGAGGACTTCTCCAAACTTCTTAAAGTTTTGAGTTGGGATGAATTCTCACGAAATAAGGCCAAAATCGCTTTCACATCATCCAGCACTTAAGCCGAGCTATGATGACCACCAGAATTGCCATTATGAAGAGCTTTGAAAAGAAGTCGCTGCCCTATCGGGCGATGAAAAATCATTGGCGTCTTCTCCACAAGGACAGCCGAAAACTTTCTGACAAGGCCTTCTATTCACGAACTTTTAGGCAAACCTTAACACCTCGTGAGATTGTCGATAGAACTTTAGCTTTCTCTGATGAACGTCGCTTTTTATTATGAGCTTTATCAACTCCCGCTCTTCCATTTTCAAGAAAAACGGACAACTCAATTTTTTGGACTGATTGAAAACCATTTGAACTGTGTCAATCAGCACTTGTCAACCGTCTTCAAAACCTTTCTGAAATACGAAGCTTACATTACAAATGCTCTTAACCTAACTTATTCTAACGCTAAACTGAAAGCAACCAACAAGGTCATCAAGGACATCAAACGCCAAGCTTTTAGTTTTCGAAACTTCAAAAACTTTAAAACTAAAATTCTCCTCGCTTTGAACAGGCAAAAAGAGAGAACCAATCTGATTCTCTCTCACATTTAGTTATAGGTCACCCACTACAGTTGACAAAGAGCTAATATTCACTGACTAATTTTAGTCTTCTTTGCGTTTACGGCTTCCAAGCAAGGTCAATGCTGAGAAGGCAACGATTCCTGCACCGAATGCTGCTACACCATAGCTGTTAGTTTCACCTGTTGAAGGGAGAGCTTGAGCTTTAGCAGGTTCTTGAGAAGGAGCTGGCGTTTCAGACTTAGCTGTAGCGACAGTTGTCTTCTCAGGAGTAGGTGCTTTTGGTGTTGCTGGCACTTCTGGCGCTGTTGGAGTAGTTGGTGTTGTTGGAGTTTCCGGTGGTGTTGTTGGTTCTTCCGGAGTTTCCGGCGTTGGAGTTTCTGGCTCTTCCGGAGTTTCAGGTGTTGGAGTTTCTGGCTCTTCCGGAGTAGTAGCTGTCGTTCTCACAATAGCTTTATTGTAGTTGACACTTACAGCTGACAACTTAGGCATTTCTGGTTCTTCTGGAGCTGGGCCTGGTTCCTGCGTTGCAAACGAGTTAACTGCAAACCAGATAGCTGTTGGAACTTCCGCATTGTTACCTTCAGCTGAAATAGTGAATGGCTCACCAGAATAAGTCATAGCGGCTGCACCGTAAACTGATGAAGCAGTACGTTTTTCACCGTCATTATTGATTTTATCCCAACCATCTTCTCCATCACCATTGATTTCAGCACCATTGGCTACATATTGATTTTCAGTTGGAGAGTAAATAGCACCATCTGCATTAAGATTAATAGATGAATCGTTAAATTTAACAAACTTACTATCACCGATATTAAGAACTTTCTCAACGTGATCACCGTATTCAGTAGTCCAGTGATTAAGTGAAGATAAGCTCAATACAGAGTTGTTATCAGACAAGTTGATAAGGTTACCATTTTCATCATAGAACTTGATGTGAATATCAACTTGGATCTTCTTAGATGCATCATCTGATGTTTGCGCACCGATAAAGATAGTCTTGGTTGGGTCATGGTAAAGTTTTGCAATAGCAGTACCATCATCGCTAGTAGTATCTATCAAAGTGTAAGTTGCGACAGCTTTAGTAATTTTAGTCCCAAGATAATCAGAATTTTCAAGGTTAGTGTAAGTTGCTGTAACGGTATCACCAACGTTCATCTTGAACCACGCATCTTCAGTTGAAGCGTATGGGTTTTCTGATGTGAAATCTTCTTCTGGATACTTATCAGTATTGAATTGTTGAAGAATTTCATCTTGTACGTGTTGTTCTTGAGCTTCTTTAGTCACATATTGATCAACGCCATCGATAGTAACAACAGCATTTGGTTCATTGTTGTAAATGAGACCTTTAACAACCTCTGCATTTTCAGGACTTACCAAAGCTTTAACTTTTTCTTGATAATCGTTGTAAGCTTTAACTTTTTCGTCATAAGCAGCCTTATCAGCGATATACTTTTCTTGTGCAGCATTATAGTTAGCTAATTTTTCTTTATAATCAGCTACATCTTTTTGATACTGGTCCAAAGTATTTTGGATAGCTTCTGCTTGCACTTTATTAGCTGCATCAGCTTCTTCGACCGTATCATAAACTTTAGTTTCGTTTTCAGTAATGGTTACTGGAGGAACAACAACTGATGAATTTGTTGAATTAGCATCCTGCTTACCAGAGTTATTATTACTGTCTTGGTCTACTTTTCCTGATTGATTATTAGTTTCATTGTAGCTATTGACACTGGCAACAGCAGAATTAAGTTCTGGCGATGTTACTTCCGACGTTGTTGTTGTAGTATTACCTTCAGTAGTTTGATCAATAACCTTAACTTGAGGTCCCGACTGAGCTACTTCAGTAGTTTGATCAGTACCAGCAGTATTGGTATTGACATCTGTTACTTCATCAGCAGCTACTTGTGTCGCTGCAAATGATGCTACAGCCAAACCACTAAGAAGTGAGTACTGTTGCAATTTCTTCTTTCCCATTTTAATAACCCTTCTTTGATTATAAAGATTTAGTAAATATTACAAAGTTATTTTATGTATACAACATTTACTATGTTAAACAGTGTAACAAAATGGTTATAAAAAATCAAACCAATCTAGCTCATGCAGCTCTTTAATAAAAAAAATAAATATTTTTGTATTTTTTAAGTAACCTTATTAATATTTGTGTAATTTTTCTGTTATTATGTGATTGCTCTTGCAACTTCTTCACTTGTCATGCCTGAGAAATAGCGAGAAATATCCACTGTTTTAAGTTTTTCGAGAACATCACTATATTCATACCTACACCCCAGAAGAAGACTTTCAATAGCATCAACATCTAACACACCAAAAAAGTCCCCGTAGATTTTAAGTGCTTTAATGGTAGAGTTTTCTACCTTGGCATAGGTATTAATCTTTCCAGCACTATAGCGAACATTGCGTTCAATGGTGTACTCGGGGGCTGCTCCATAAGTCCAATCCCAAGTATTAAATTGCTCCTCATAGGACTTCTGGATTTTAGTCAGGTCATCTTCGGTTAAAATATATTCTGTCATATCCGGATAAAGCTCTTTCATTTTATCTAGGATTCTATCAGAAAATTCCTCTACACTTATCGTTTCAGGTAATTCATTTAAAATATTGGTCACACGAGCACGAACTGATTTAACTCCTTTGGATTCAATCTTATCCTTGCTGACTTTGAGAGCATTCCCCAAAACTGTCATATCCACGTCAAAAAGTAAACAACCGTGGTGCATCATACGTCCCTTATAATAGGCTTGTGCATTTCCACAAATCTTTTTACCATCAATCTCAAGATCATTGCGACCAGAAAATTCTGCTGCAACTCCAAAATCGGCTAGAGTGGCAATCACGGGTTGTGAGAAGGTTTTAAAATCAAAAGCTCCTTCATCGGTCTTATTAGAAATGATAGTGTAGTTGAGATTGTTACGATCGTGATATACAGCTCCACCGCCTGACAAACGGCGAACAACTTTGATACCATGATCATCAGTATAGGCTTTATTGATTTCTTGAATAGCATTTTGATGTTTGCCGATAATGATTGCCGGATCGTTGATCCAGAGGATGAAAAGTTCATCCTCGTCTGTAAGCTCACGAAAAGCATATGCTTCCAAGGCAACATTGTAAGCAGGATTGTGTGATTTATTAACAATATATTTCATCGGTAACTTCCTTTATCTGTAATCTAATTTAAATATTGTCACTATTTAAAGATAATTTAGGCAATTATCATATTAAAAAGAAAAGAGCTCAAAAGCACTATTATATGAACTCTCTTCCTACTGTATGTATTTTCACATAGCAATAGATTTTATTTTGGAACTTATTTACGTTTTGGTGGATTATGAATAGCCTCGCCCAAAGTATCTGCAAAAGCTTCATACATGTTTTCTGAGAAGGTCGGATGACCATGAATGGATAGCAGCACTTCATCTACTGTCAGTTCATTTTCCATAATGGTAGAGGCTTCATTAATCAATTCAGCCGCTGCTGGACCGATAATATGTACACCAAGAATCTCACGATATTTACTGTCAGCAATAACTTTTACAAATCCTTGGGCTTCGTTTGAAGCGATAGCACGACCATTGCCAGCGAAGCTAGACTTACCAACTAAAATGTTACCGTATTTTGCTCGTGCTTCTTCCTCTGTGAGACCGACCATGGCAACTTCTGGGTGGGTATAAACAGCTGCTGGAGTAAAATCCAAATGAGCCTTACGTGTATTCCCCCACAGAGCGTTTTCGGCTGCAATTTCTCCCATGCGGAAGGCTGCGTGGGCTAGCATACGTCTGCCATTGACATCCCCTGGAGCATAGATCCCAGAAATAGATGTTTCCTGATAATCATTAACCTTGATGCGACCACCTTCCATATCAAGATTAAGTTTTTCAAGACCATTCATCTGTGGGACACGCCCGATTGAAAGCAGGGCCTTTTCCGCAATCACTTCTTCACCGCTATTCAATTTGAGGGTTAGCTGATTATTGTCTTCGATAATGTCTTCAACACCTACAGAAGTTTTAATTTTCATACCCTTTTTAATCAGACTTTTTTGCAATTCTGCCGAGACTTCTTTATCCATGGCCGGAATAATACGGTCAGCCATTTCAATGACAGTCACTTCAACACCATAAGACGCCCAGACAAGTCCTAGTTCAATACCAACAACACCGCCACCCATGACAGCTAATGATTTAGGCATCTCGCGTAAATCAAGAATATCATCTGAAGTTAGTACCAATTTAGAATCAATACCCGGAATATTGATACGGGAAACTTTTGAGCCTGTTGCCAAAATAATCTTATGTCCCTTAATTGTGTCAGATCCAATAACGACTGTCTTATCAGGGTTGACTGTACCAAGGCCGTGGAAAATAGTCACTTTATTAGCCCTTAGCAGTCCACGAACGCCGCTAGTTAAAGTTCTAACAACAGAATTTTTAAACTCAACTGTTTTGTCCATATCAATGCTATAATTTGTTGAAGCTAGGTTGATACCACGACTTGCAGCAATTTTCAAATTATCAAGAATTTCAGCATTCTTCAAATAGGTCTTGGTTGGGATACAGCCAACATTCAAACATGTACCACCGAATTCTGATTTCTCAACAATAGCGACCTTAGCACCAAGCTGAGCGGCACGAATGGCAGCATAGTAACCTGCAGGCCCGCCACCTACAACAACTAAATCGTATTCATCATCAGCTAAAGAGGCTTCAGCAGCGACTGACACTGCTTGTTCAGGAGCTTTTGGCACCTGCATTCCAGCAGCTTCAAGATTGGCGGTTGCCTCCGCCGCTTCTGGATCAGAGGCTGGGGGCGCTTGGGTATTAGTTGCAATTTCCTCACCTGCTGCTCCGATATAGCCGATAACTTCAGTTACAGGAACGGCATCACCTGCAGGATGGACAATCTTCAAAAGTACACCTGAATCTTCAGCTTCCAATTCCATGTTGGTCTTGTCAGACATGATTTCAAGCAGGATATCACCTTCATTAACAGTATCACCTTCCTGCTTTTTCCACTCAATTATTTCACCCTCGGCCATATCAACACCGAGCTTGGGCATTATTATTTCAAAAGCCATAATATGATATTAAGAACATCAATGCAACAGAAATAAGCTAACCTATTCCAGCATTCAGTTCGGGATTGAGGTCACCGAACTTGTTCTTTCCTTTCTGTTTGTTTTATAACTTTTATTGTGATTTATCGTTCAGTCTTTAATTAGATAAGTAGCTCCATAGGATTTTCCAGTAAGTTTTTCAAATCAACCATAAATTTAGCACCATTCATCCCGTCAACAATGCGGTGGTCAATGGTTAGGCAGAGTTGCATAATCGGACGGACAACAATTTCATCATCAATAACAACTGGTGTTTGAACTGTTGCTGCTACTCCCAGAATTGCTGAATTAGGTTGGTTGATAATGGGATTGAAAGACTTGGTGCCAAACATTCCTAGGTTGGTTATTGAGAAGGTTGAACCGGACATTTCTGCTGCTTTGAGCTTGCCGGACTGGGCTTTTTTGATGACATCCTTAGAAGCTACAACAAATTCTGACAGGCTCATTTGCTCTGCCCCATGAACAACTGGAACAATCAAGCCTTCATCTAAGCCAACAGCAATCCCTAGATTGACAAACCGATGCAGTTCAATATCTTTGGCATCGTTAATCAGAGAAGCATTTAGATAGCGATGCTCTGGTTTCATCAGAGTACGAACAACAGCCAAGCCAATCAAGTCAGTGAATGTGACCTTAAGATCTGTTTTATTCATGATAGGCTCAAGCACTTGTTTACGTAAGGCCATAAGATTAGTCATATCAATATCATAATTGAGAGTAAAGGTTGGTGCTGTCAGGTAAGAATTGGTCATCCCTTTGGCGATAGCCTTACGCATGGCACTCATCGGAACAACTTCAACACCTGCCGATAATTCAGCCTGAATAATGTCTGATTCTGGTGCAGCCAGCCCTGAAGCTGCTTGTGTCATGGCCAGAACATCCGCCTTAGTAATCTTACCACCGATACCGCTACCGGTTACTGTATTGATATCAAGTTCTTGATCAATTGCAATTTTGCGAGCCAGAGGCGTTACTTTAGGCTGGGCATTCTTAAAGTTTTCAACATCATCTCGATGAATGCGCCCTTTCGCTCCTGTACCATTTACCTCTCTTAGATTAATACCTTCTGCTTCTGCCAGTTTGCGAGCTGCTGGAGTAGCGCGGATCTTACCATCAGTTTGTGAATTTTTAGACTGTGCAGGCTCAAAAGAAGACCGTAGAGTGATTGAACTTGATCCGGCTGAATTCGGTTGATCCTCTATCGCCTCTGCTACTTGGGAATTTAGAGTCGTTGTTCCTGTAGGAATCTCTTCTCCTACCGCTCCGATATAACCGACAACTTCAGTCACCGGGACAGTATCACCTGCTGGGTGAATGATTTTCAAAAGCACACCTGAATCTTCGGCTTCCAATTCCATGTTGGTCTTGTCAGACATGATTTCAAACAGGATATCACCTTCTTGAACCGTGTCTCCTTCCTGTTTTTTCCACTCGATGATTTCACCTTCGGCCATATCAACGCCGAGCTTGGGCATTATTATTTCAAAAGCCATAATATGATACCTAGAGTAAAAGAAACATGGAAACTAATCTTTCACCGGTTGAAGCGTATATCAAGCAGTGAAAATCAGTTTGTACTCTTTTGCTCTTTATGTCACCTTTCTTTTCTTGTTTTTAGGATTGGACCTAGCATTAGGTCTCCTTTCCGACTGATTTTTAGAATGACTTAGTTGCCTTTATTAACCATTTGATAGATGGAGGCTTTGATTTCCTCAACGTCAGGTAAGATACCTTGTTCAAGCACGCGCGCGTAAGGCACTGGGACATCTGCACTAGCCAAGCGTACAATAGGATAATCAAGATAATCAAAGGCTTCGCTTTCAGTCACTCTCGCAGCAATTTCGCCAATGAAACCACCTGTTTTATAAGCATCATTAACTAACATTAATTTACCGGTTTTCTTGACGGAATCGATAATTAATTCTTCATCCAGCGGAATCAGAGTACGTGGGTCAACTACTTCGACATTGATACCATCTGCAACAACTTCATCTGCAGCTTGAAGAACACGCTCCAGCATACGACCGTAGGATACGATGGTTAAATCACTACCTTGACGTTTGATATCTCCCTTGCCTAATGGGATATAGAAATCTGGGTCCTGATTAACCTCTTCTTTTTTACCGTAGAGAGCTTTGGGCTCCATGAAAACGACAATATTATCATCCTGAATAGCCGATTTAAGCAAGCCCTTAGCTTCATTAGCATTACCCGGAGCAACTACTTTGATGCCTGGAATATGGGTCAACCAAGCCTCTAGAGATTGAGAATGTTGAGCAGCCGATCCGATTCCCGAACCCGAGGCCACACGGAAGGTCACTGGAGTTTTGAGACCACCACCAAACATATAATTATTCTTGGCACCATTATTGACAATAGCGTCTAGCGCAATAGTCAGAAAGTCCATAAAGGTTATATCAACGATAGGGCGTAAACCTGTAATTGCTGCCCCGATAGCCGATCCAGCAATAGCAGCTTCTGAAATAGGGGTATCTTTGACACGCTTTGGACCAAATTCTTCAAACATACCAACAGAAGTCCCGAAGTCGCCACCATAAATACCGACATCTTCCCCCATCAGAAATATCTTTTCGTCTTTGCGCATTTCTTCGGTCATGGCTAAATTAACAGCTTCACGCAGTGCCATCTTTTTAGTTTCTGTCATGATTTTCTCCTAGTCTTATTTACAGTCTGAATACATATCGTACTTTAAAAATACAGCTTTAGTCAGCCCAAACATCTTCAAAGGCGACTGAAAGCTCTGGATCTGGACTATTTTGTGCAAATTCATAGGCTGCATCTATTTCTTGAACAACTTGATCATGGATAACATCCAGTTCTTCAGTTGTGAGGTCAGAATTTTCAGCTAAGTAGTTGCGAAAGTTCAACAGCGGATCTTTCTTCTTCCAGCTATCTACCTCTTCCTTGCTGCGGTACTTCCCAGCGTCTGCCGTTGAATGACCAAACCAGCGGTAAGATTCTACTTCGATGATTGCAGGACCCTCGCCAGAGCGAACATGTTCGACAACCTTTGCCATCTTATCATAAACAGCAATCACATCATTACCATCCTCAACATAGTAACCCGGAATACCATATGCTTCTGCTCGAGTATAAAGGTGAGGGGTATTGGTTGCTTTGGTAATGTCCATAGAAATACCATAGCGGTTATTGATGATAAAGAAAATTATTGGCAACTTCCAAGTGGCTGCCAGATTGACAGATTCATGGAAGGAGCCTTCATTGGTTGCACCATCACCCGAAAAAGCGACAACAATGTTGCCTGTTTCATTGTATTGCTGAGTCAGAGCCGCACCAGTAGCTAGGGCATAACCTCCACCTACAATACCATTGGTACCATAGTTCCCCTTCTCAAAGTCAGCTAAGTGCATGGAACCTCCGCGTCCCTTAGAGACACCAGTAACCTTGCCAGCCAACTCCGCCATCATGCGATTTAAATCCATATCTTTAGCAATAGATTGCCCATGACCACGGTGATTAGAGAAAATGATATCATCGTAAGTCAAATGTGCCATGGCTCCCACACTAGCAGCTTCTTCTCCAACAGAAAAGTGCGTCATCCCTTGGACAAATCCGCGACGGACTAATTTATTGATACGCATATCGAACTCACGAATACGCTCCATTTTTAAATACAATTCTAAGTATTGGTCTTTAGATAATTGTGCCATAACGACCTCCAAAAAGATTTTATCCTCTTTTATTTTATCCTAAAATTTCACAAACAGCAAACAAGAAGTTTATTGATATTAAAAGGATGAAAAGGGTTATAAAGTAAATTTTGAAGGTTTTTTCACAAACTTAAAATCCCCATTAACGCAAAAAACGTCTTAATGGGGATTTTATCGAGTTATAAGCCAACTTGATTATTTAAGGTTTCCCATTCTGTCATTAGATAATCTTGCTCTTGAGTGAGACTATCTAATTTGGATTGTAATTCTACGAGCCAAATAGCATCGTTGGTTTGAAGCATTTCTTCCGAAATTTCCGCTTCTTGCTGCTCTAAGTCTTCTAACTCTTGTTCAATCTGTTTAATCCGACGGGTTAATTTTCTTAGTTCTTTTTGATTGGCCTTTTGCATCTGATAGTCATTGACATTATCTAGTGAACTAGACATGGCTGTATCCTGCTTATCTTCCTGCTTGGGCAACTCTAGAAATTCTTCTTGTTCAGCCTTTTTTTCCAGATAATAGTCATAATCACCCAGATAGAGGGTGGAGCCTTGGTCAGAAATTTCCAAGACCTTGGTTGCAACACGGTTGATAAAATAGCGGTCATGACTGACAAACAAAAGTGTCCCATCAAAATCAATCAGGGCATTTTCTAGGACCTCCTTGCTATCGATATCTAAGTGATTGGTCGGCTCATCCAGAATTAAAAAATTATCATTTTCCATGGATAATTTAGCCAGCAGCAAACGTGCTCGCTCACCACCTGATAGCATGGCAACACTCTTTTTGACATCATCACCCGAAAAGAGAAAGGCTCCGAGACGATTGCGAATTTCTACTTCTGGTATCGTCGGAAAGTCATTCCAGAGTTCATCAAGAACAGTATTGGTCCTCGTTAAATGGCTCTGCCCTTGATCGTAATACCCAACCTCAACATTCGCTCCATAGCTGGCTTGACCTTTGATGAAAGGAATTTGACCAACAATTGATTTAACTAAAGTAGATTTCCCAATCCCATTAGGACCAACAATGGCAATAGCATCGAATTTTTTGACATCCAAATTGATAGGCTCTGCCAACACTTGACCATCATAGCCAATAGCTGCATCGCTTACTATTAAGACGACACTTCCCGACGGTTTACCGGCTTGAAAAGTCATGTGAGCTGATTTGGAAGAAGTTTGCGGTTGATCCAGACGCTCCATTTTTTCCAACTGTTTACGTCTAGCTTGAGCTCTTTTGGTCGTTGAAGCCCGCACGATATTTCTTTGGACAAAATCTTCTAGCTTGGCGATTTTTTTAGCCTGCTTCTCATAGGCCTTAGCTTCTGTTGCTAGGCGCTCAGCCTTGGCATCCATAAAGCCTGAGTAATTTCCAACATAACGATCCAATGAATGGGGAGTCAAGTCATAAGTTATCGTAGCGACCTTATCAAGGAAATAACGGTCGTGACTGACGATAATCAGAGCGCCTGAATAGTTGACCAAGTAATTTTCCAACCAGGCAATAGTGTCGATATCTAAATGATTGGTCGGCTCATCTAGCACCAAAAGTTCAGGCTTTTCCAACAACATCTTAGCTAAGGCCAATCGAGTATTTTGGCCACCCGATAAATCCGAGATTGGCATCTGCCACATGCTTTCATCAAATTTAAAGCCATTCAAAATAGACTTAATATTCGCTTCATAGGTGAAACCACCCTGAGCACGAAAAATCTCTGATAACTGATCATAATCCTGCATGAGTTTATCTAGCTCTGAACCAGATAAATTGCCCATCTGTATTTCCATATCTCGCAGACGTTTTTCCTGCTGACGCAAGTCATCAAATACTCTTAGCATACCATCAAAAACTGTATCATCTGATTCAAAACGACTGTCCTGGGACAGATAAGATAGACTGAGATCACGTTTAGTATTAATTTGACCAGAAGTTGGAATTTCTTCTCCAACTAGAATTTTTAAAAGTGTTGATTTGCCAGCCCCATTGCGTCCAACTAGGGCAATGCGATCCTTCTCATCCACTTGAATATTAATATTGTCAAAAAGAGTATCTCCAGAAAAGGAGCGCTCAATTTTATTTCCTTGCAAAATAATCATAATCTTATTATAACAAAAAGCCCCTTACAAAGGGACTTTTATCTAAAAAATTACATCAACTAGGCAGTTGGCCCAAGACTGATTGATGTCTATAAATCAGATAGAGACCAATACCGAGAATGAGTAAAAACAAAATCAGTTTGATCACTCCCCTGATAAAACGCAAGAACAAGGTTAGCAACATGGAAATAATCAACCAAGTCCAAGCCGAATGACCAAAGAGCCCTTGAATTTTTTCCAAGCTGTTGTTGGCAAAATCGAGCAGCCAAGCAGGTAAAACAGTTAAATTATCCCAATTCAACCTACTTGTGATGGCTGAGCCTGTCGTACTAAGCCAAGCAAAAACACCTGTATTAAATAAAACAAGAAAGGCCTGCTCAGGATAATGACGGACCCAATTTTTAATAGTTGTTATCATTTTGATCACCTAATTTGCATAAAGTTTTTGAACAGCAACAATATCCGTTTGCTGGATAGCATAATAAGAACCAGCTGATTGCATAACCGAAGTCTCGCTGTCGTTGTGTTCCAAGCCAATTGCGTGTCCCAACTCATGTTCCGCCGTATTGACAATACGCTCATAGGTATAGCCATAAGCGTCATCTAAGAGATAGTAACTATTAAGATAGACATCGACATGGTTGATGCGGTTACTTAGAGCATCTGTTGTCGACTGGGCCTCACCAGCAGCTTGACTAGAGCTATCCGATCGATCGTCTAATATGATATCAGCAGCATCCTTATCATTGATAAGATTAAAGGTAAAAGCACCTGTATTATTCCAAGCCAAAAGCGCCTCTTGATAAGCAGATGCTAAGGTTGAATTGCTTGAAGCGATGTAAACAGTCGCCGAATTATTGGACCAGCGGGCACCTTCGGTATGAGAACCTGCATCAGTAGCAAGTCTTTCAATATCCTTGCCTAAATCCTTGTCCGATGATAAATGGCTGCTAATATTGGAAAAAGCCCCTTTAAAGGATTGAGCGAATTGGGAATTACTATTACTACTATACCAAACCAGACACAAAACAACCAAGGCTATGATAAGAGCTGTTTTAAGCAGACTCCAAAAAAAGCGCCAGAGAAAACCAAGGATTTCTCCAGGAATGTAGAGTAGGAATTTGAAAATTTTTTTCATAAGCAATCCTCACTAACTAGAGTTATAAGAAAGAAACTTAAGTATAGCAGGACAAATTTTAAAATACAAGTCTTAGCCTACTTGTCTTTAATTTGTAAAAAGCAGACTGCTATGACAGCCGCTCTTCCTTAACATAATCAAGAGGTAACCATTCAAAAAAGGCCTCTAATTGTTTTTCCCAGTAATACCATTCATGTTTACCAGGAGCTGTATGATAGTCAATATTCAAACCCAATGACTTGAAATCAGCGACAGCTTGTTCATTAGCTTGATAGAGGTAATCTTGCCGACCACACCAAGCGTAAAACTGGGTTTTCATATCATGTTTAGCCACCATTTCTGTTAAAAGATGGCGGTTTGCTTCTTCTTTTGACAAATCACCAAAGACACCTTGCCAATAATTCAGATTCCCATCAATATTATCACTTAGGTTGTCCATATCAAAGCTAAGTGCTCCCGAAAATGACCCTGCATAGCCAAACTGATTAGTTAAAAGAGCTAACTTGTAAGCACCATATCCACCCATAGATAGACCAGCAATATAAGTCTTCTCCCTTTTATCTGTCATATTGGGGAAAAAGCGGCGCATTACCTCTGGTAATTCTTGAGCAATAGCATCAAAATAACGGAGACCATAAGCAGTATTTGTGTACCAAGCCAAATCAGTTGAAGGCATAATAACAATCAGATTGGTATGACGCAACAAACGCTCAATAGCCGTGCGCTTCTGCCAGGAATTGTGATTGCCTCCCATTCCATGCAAGAGATAGAGCACTGGAATATCCTTATCTGCAACAGCTTCTGGATCAATTTCAAAGGCATCAGGATAAATGACGTTTACCTGACGCTCATAACCTAAAATTTTTGACTGATACTCAATTTGAAAAAATGCCATAAAATCCTTCCTCCTCTTATGGGAAAAGGGAGTGAGGTAAACAGCTACAAATCAAAGATTTTTAGCTCTACCCCAACCCCTTTTATTTTCGATAAAATATAAATTACTATTAACGCACTTCCATAATCACTGGCAAGATAGCCGGACGGCGTTTGGTTTGATCAAAGAGGAACTTATTCAACTCATCACGAACAGATCCTTTTAGTTCTCCCCAATCAAAGCCATCTTGTGCCAGATAGTCCTCTACTGTTTTATTGACCAAGTCGGCACTTTCTCGTAGAATATCACGACTCTTTCTGACATAGACAAAGCCACGTGTATGAACTTTAGCTTTGGAAACAATGATCTTTTTCTTTCTGTTAACTGTGATAACCACGATGAAGATACCATCTTCTGAGAGAATCTTACGATCACGCAGCACAATATTGCCAACATCACCAATCGCATTTCCATCAATCATAACATCACTGGCCGGCACACCTCCTTCATGAAGGAAACCTTGGTCAGTCAAAAGCATGATATCTCCACGTTTCATGATATAGATATTTTCAGGTAGAATATCTACTTCTTCTGCCAAATCAGCCTGTGCCTGCAATTCACGATACTCTCCTTGAATCGGAAAGAGGTAGCTTGGACGGAGGATATTCATCATGAGCTGCAAATCACGACCATTAGCATGTCCTGATACTCGAAGATTTTGTGTAATCAGCTTGACGGAACCGCCAGCCTGATAAATCATATTTTCAACACGGGCAACTACCGCTTCTTTAGCAACACTTGGCGTAGTGACAATATAAACCAGATCCCCATCTTTGATTTCCACATAACGGTGACGACCGATAGCCATTTTTCGCAATCCATCGATCGGCTCACCCATCCGACCAGCTTCAAGAATAATCAGCTCATGATCCTCAAACCTGTTCATTTCCTTAGGCTTGACAATCAATTTTTCATCCGCGATATTCAATTTTTTTAGGCGGATAGCTGTTCGGACAATATTTTCCACATCAAAACCAGTTAAAACAACACGACGGCCATGTTCTGCGGCAGCATCAAAGATCTGTTGAATCCGCGATAAATTGCTGGCTACAGCAGCGACAATAATTCGTCCTGTGGCCTCTGAAATGACATCGTTCATTTCATCACCAACTTCTGCTTCGCTGGCAATTTGGACATTGCTGTCCGCATTAGCAGAATCTGCCAACAGGGCCAGAACCCCTTCACGACCGATTTCTGCCAAACGTCCAAAGTCTGTTTGATAACCAGGGCTAGCCGCCTGGTCAAATTTAAAATCACCAGTGTAAACAATATTTCCTTGATCTGTCCCTAAGACAATTCCTAAGCTTTCAGGAATTGAGTGAGTGGTGCTGAAAAAAGAAACCACAGCATCACTAAACTCAATTTCTGTCGTTGCATCTACAAGATGGAAATTGTTAAATTTCTTGGTTTGTGCATTGTTTTTAACAACTAATTTAGCCAATTCAATCGTCAATTCAGAACCAAAGACTGGCACGCGCACATCCTGCAAGAGATAGGGTAGAGCTCCAATAGCATCAGCATGTCCGTGGGTTAGGAAAACCCCCTGTACACGCTCCTTGTTCTCAATCAAATAGTCCAGATTGGGAATGATGACATCAACACCAAGCTGTTCATTTTCAGGGTATTTAAGGCCAGCATCTAGTATAAAGATAGATTCATTGATTTCAACAACATAGAAGTTTTTTCCGTTTTCACGGACACCTCCTAGGGCAATAATTTTTATATCACTCATTGTAACTCCTTTTTCTTAGGTTAGAGCAAGTGCTCTTTTTTTATTGTGTTTTATCATGGTTTTAACCACATATTTATACCAACGGTCCTTATTTCTCTTAAAATAAGTCGAATTACAGTCTTATATATTATAGCATAAATGCTAGGATTATGCTTAAGCTCAAAAAAGAGCAAAAAAAGCCCTTAAGGCTTCTTGTAACTTCTAAAAATAATTTCTATCAAGACCAAGGCAAGACTAAGCACTAGAGAAACCACCCAATAATTAACCCAAACGTCTCTGCTGTTGATAATAGGGGTGAAGCGCATAATACCATAATTACCACCCGTTACATGATTAATCCAGAGCAAAAAAAGATCCAATAAAAAAGTATAGGTTAGAATCTTAAAGAGACTGAGCCGTCTTTCTTCAAAATGATTGAAAAGGTACAGCAGACTATTGACCAAAAGAGCAAAGTGCCCCACAATAAAGGAAAGTCCCGTAATATGAGGAAAAGTATAGGGATCCATAACAGGATAGCCCAGCGCAAAGAGGGCACCGCCAAATCCCATCAAGGCAAGATAATGCTTGAGGGAGAGCTTATCGGGCAAGATGATTAGGCCAATCATGGCCAATCGACAATGATAGAGGGGGAGGCTAACCGATAGAGGAATCTGATAAATTAGATACCAAGAATAGAGAAGCAACAACTGACCGATTTGAAGCCACTTAAAAATTCCAACATAGATTGCATACCTATGATAGCGATAAGTCAGCCAAACTAAAATTGCTATCATCAGCAAAATGAGAGCGTACCAACCAGCTGTTATTGTTGGTGGCTGACTCTGTTGCGTCGTTAAAAAATCCGCCAAAAATTCCTTCATCCCTTAATTATCCCTTTCTTCTCCTTTTCTCTCAAATTAAGCTATTATACACTGTGGTGGGCCCTATGTCTTTGATACTTGCTGCGAGGGACTGTAGGCCAATCATCCAACTTTTCATCTTCCTCAGGAAAAGAAAAATAGTTAAATAGTAAAATACTACTCATACAGATACTAGCACCGTAATCTTCCATACTGGCAATCAAAAAAGTCGATAGCATCAGAATAAAATGATAGAGGGTGAAGCGCTTATTGACTGTTTGAAAACCAATCATAATTGGGAATAGGATATAAACCCAAAGGCCTTGACGCAAGAGGGAATCCACATAAAAATTCTCATTAAAGATCCGACCGCCATCTTCATGATAGAGGAAAGGAACCCGTCTAGGAAGAAGACGAAAACCATATTTTTCAATATAAGCATGCGCGTTATCCAGACGTCCAGTAAAGATTTTATTTAAAAATTCAAAAAAGGGAGAATCCGATTGATATAAAAGAGACAGCATGATCCCCAAAAGGAAAATAGCTAGGATCGATCTGAAAACGACCTTACCAGATACCTCGTAAGTCAATAGAGTTTTCTTAAAAAACGAACAAGCTAAAATAATAATAAAGGTAAAGAGGCCTGTTCTCGAATCTGTGATAGCATAGACTAAGAGAGACACGAGAGTTATCCATAAAAGTTCAGATACGGCTAGCGCCTTCTTTTTCATTAGCGAAAAATCACACATTATGCTCATCATAAACATGCTCAAGGAATTGGGATGTAAAAAGCCATAGGAATGACGAACAAGTTGTTTACTATCACGCCAGAGCGTAACATCTGGAACTTTCCCCATGATATAAAAGAGCAAGACAGTAATAGCTAAAAAAATCTTGGCATAGAATATGGTCCGCATAAGATTGGACTGCTTGGGGTCAACCGATACCGACAGTAAAAGGAAGGACAGCAAAGAAAAATCTGGCAAAAAGTAAATCATATAAAATTTATGAGGCATCAGAACCACAAAAATAAGGATGGCTGTTATTGCAAACAAAACCTCATCCGACCAACGTTTAAGATAAATATGCCAAATAAAGACTGCCAAACTCAATAGAAGTGAAACAATAGTCAGATGGATGTAAGTAGCATCCGTCATGAAGCGCTTCAGAAAGTAAGTATAGACAGCTACAATAAAGGCAATACTGTAAAAAAATTGATAAAGCTTACTGTGATCTTCAGAAAAACTTTGCCACTCTTCACTCAATGTTTTCAAATTCATTCTCCAAAATATAATGTATTATCGCCCAAAGGCTTATTTCAAAATAGTTTTTATTGAGGACTCAAGCCTCTTCCAAAAGATCAACAACCTCACTCAAATTCATAGAATTTGATCCCTTAAAAAGAATTTGATCTTGTGGCTTGAGGAGCCCCTTGATACACTCAACTAAATCGGCAAATTGGTCTTGATCCAATGTCTTTTTGAAATAGTAGACCTTGCCAATGGGGAACATTTGACTAGCTAGCTGAGCTAAATCAGCAATGTCAGAACCATAAAAAATTACCGTATCCAAATCATCTGGACTTAAACTAGTGATCAGCTCCGTGTGCATCTGAACAGAATTTTCTCCTAATTCCTTCATATCAGCCAAAACAGCAATTTTACGACCGCCTTCATTGCTGGCAATAGTAGAAAAAGTCTCCAAAATCAATCGCATGGCTGTTGGATTAGCATTGTAAACATCAGATAAGATATCAGCACCATTAGTTGCTTTTTTCCATTGTGTCCGATTACCTGTTAGCTTTAGTTGAGAAAGGGCTGAGGCTATTTGATCCTCAGCTATTTTGAGCAGTTGTCCAACGTAGCTAGCAATCATGGCATTGGTTGCATTGTATTTACCTGTCACAGGCAGTCGAATAGGACCTTCCAAAAAATTGGTACGGAAAGTCAGAGAATCCCTACTTTCTTCTAAATCCGTCAAGTAAATATCTTTGTCTGCGCCAAAGCGAATGATTTTCTGATTATCAGGTAGATAGGCATTGATGATTTTATCTGCCGGCGCAATCAGAACCCCTTCTTCATCCATTCCTTGGGTGATTTGCATCTTTCCTTGGGCAATTTTTTCACGACTACCGAAAAATTCTAAGTGGGCCTCACCAATTAGGGTTACTACAGCGATATGCGGTCTAGCTAACTCAGACAATAAAGCGATATCACCAAGATGATCCTGCCCCATTTCTAAAACAATTTTTTCAGTCTCATCTGGCATGTGTAAAACTGTGTAAGGTAGACCAATTTCATTGTTGTAATTGCCTTGTGTTTTATAGGTTTTATAGGTCGTCACTAAAATAGCGGCAATCATGTCCTTAGTCGTCGTTTTACCGTTTGAGCCAGTCACAGCGATAACGTCAACCGCCATTTTTCGTAAATAATATTGTGCCAGAGTCTGAAAAGCTTTCAATGTATCTGCAACGAGGATATAAGGGTAATTGATCACTTTTTTTTCAGAAAAGGTAGCTACCGCACCATTCGCAAAGGCTGTTTCAATAAAATCATGGCCATCACGCATTCCTTTGAGCGGTAAAAAGAGATTACCTGACTTGATTTTGCGGCTATCAAATTCAATATTGGTAATATTTAGGTCATCAAATTCAGAGACATCGTTTAAAGCACCAACAACTTTTGCAATTTCATGTAAGGTTAATTTCATAGGGATTCCTTAATTCTTTGATCTTATCTGAGCATATATAGAAAATTATACCATAATTTTTAACAAAGATTTTAGCCGTTTTAAAGAATAAAAACGAAATTTTCATCTTAATATTACAAACTTATCCTATCCAAAAAGAGGGCGAGGCAGAACTCCTAATTACCTATCAATCAATAGGGTCCTAGTCTCTTATGAAATGATTAGAGATAAGGACTGACAGCTTTAACTGCTTGTTTCTTGAGATAGGGACGGGACTCCTTGGAATGATTTTCCCACCAAAACGACAAATAGAATCGGAAGTATTATGCCAAATTGAAAGGATTGTTGAAGAAATTGGCTTGTGGAGCAAAATATTTGACAGCAGGCTTTCCCCTAAACCCTAAGCTAGAATCTTGTATGCCGATGAAGCAGCTAAAGCAGCATCACTACCCGCCAAAAAAGCCATTACACTAGGATAAGAACCAACCAGTACAACTCCAGCAGCCATTGCATCTTTTAAAATGAAAAATTAGAAAGAGCAGCTAGGCCCAACCTGACATAATCGCTGTTACAAGCATAACAGGGGCAGGCCATTTAAAAATTCCAATAGAATCGTGGTTAGGGTCAAATCCATCCCCAAAATAACTCTTAAAAGATGTATTGGGAATAGCCCAAGTATTCGTCTGTAGCAAAGTATAATGAACAGCCCTTTAAACATTAATAACCAGAGTGAATCCTTTACTGATCCAAGAGTAAGATTTTGAACTTTTTGTATAAAAAGACCTTTTAAAATCTTAGTTGTCCTTAGACCATGTTTATCAACAAAGCAGACAAATATCCTAGATTATCTATAGTCACATCAAATTTTTGACTGAGTCTCGACCAAGTCCAACCAAATCATCTTAAGCGATAACTTTCGACTTTATCCTTATAGCTTAACTCCATAAGAAAAGCACCTCAATCGTTAGATATTATGTCTAACTTTTGGGATGCCGTTCAAATTTTCCAGCTTTTTTCTAAAAACGAATAATTTCACGTGTTCTTTCATAAGATGAAACAAAACGATCTGTAACACCTGGCTCTACCATTTCAAGCGCATATGAAATTTCTTCAAAAGATGACTTGTAATCGTACTCCTTTTCGAAGAGCTTGAGGGCAATTTCAAAGCTATCTTGGACAGCAGGCTCAAAACTACGGTAGCGATTTGAATACTGCAAGAGCTGCTCTGTCAAGGTAGCATTTTGAACAACACGATAGGTCGTTTCAATCAGAAGATCAATTGATGAGCCTGCCGACTCTGTCAAACGCGCTACCAAATTGATATTGATACGTCCCTTGCTCAATTCATCTAATAAGGCTTCAAGATGTTCACTAGTCGTAAAGAAGATACTGAGGAAATCTTGGGGAATCCCCGGCAGATTGCGCTTTTCCATAAAGCGTTTGATGATGTGCAACTGATTGACATATTCATCAGACTTGATACGCGACTCATTTTCAATACGTTCAATACTTTTGAGCTGCCCGCTGAGTTCAATCTGTCCTTCTTCAACCGTTGACAGGGTTTTGAGAGCTTCATCAAAGATAACTTGTAATTCAGAATATGGTTTTTCCTGAGTATCAAAGTTTTCAATAGCCGGAATTGTATCTTCTTCAATAGTTTCCAACTCTTTGGTGAAGTTCTGAACACTCAAGGTCTCACTATCCTCGATAATATAGAGAGCATTGAGACGTTCCATCTCTTTTTTCAAGGCCTCATTATTGTGCTTGGCGTGCTCCAAGTATTTTGGAAGGACCTTGCTGTTCTTCATCACTTTCTTATTAGCGTCAATTTCACGCTCAAAGATAGCATAGAGACCATCAATCTTCTCTTGAATTTCTTGATTTTCACTGTTAGCACGATCGAGATCCAGAGTAACCAGACCATCTGCATTACTGCTGATAGACTCACGAATATCTTGGAAACGACGCTCAATATTGCGTTCTGGGAAATGATAATGAGCTTCCAACAATTTAGCATAGCCGGATTCTAGGTCATCCAATTGATCTGGGAAGTCATCTTCCAATTTAGCAACGATTGCTGGAATTTTTTCCGAAATCTGACCGAGAGCGATAGTGTGCTCTTCTGCTGTATCTAAAATTTCGGCCGCTTCAACAGGATCTCCCGTTGAATTAAGTGTAACAAATTGAGAAAATTCTGCTTCAATATTTTTAAGCTGCTTGCCAATCTCAATTTTAGTCGCTCCGAAGTTATCAGAGTTATCTTCGATGCTATTCTTCAATTCTTCGTAAAGATCCAAAGCATGTTTGACACGGGCACTGTTTTTATCTTCTTGATCCTGAAGAATTTCAAGCGCCTCACGAACAGCCGTGATGTCCTCTTCAGCCAAATCCAACTGACTTTCAATCGTCTCAATGGAAGTCTTGGTCTTCAAGAATTTAAAGGAATCATTTTGATTTTCAGCATTAACCAGATTAGCCTCTATATCCTTGATTGTATTTTTAGAAAGATCTGACCACTTTTGATTCCATTCACGAAATGTCGTTTGACTCTGACCGATCAAATTCAATTTTTTGACAGCCTCTAACTTCTCATCAATAGGCTGATCAAACAATTTTTGCTTGCGCTCTTCCAACTCAGCAATTCTTAAATCATTTCGTTTTCTAAGAATAACACCGATAAGATAACCGATAATGACCACAAGGACAACGGCTACAATCAGCACTACAATTCCGCTCGACATGTTTTCTCCTTTTAGTGTCAAAGGCACAAAAAGCCTTCATATTATCACATAGTACGCCCCATTATATCATAGTTCTAGACACTTATCAAAAAAATTCACAATTAAATATCGAGTGTACTATAGACGGCGTTCGCTTCAATAAACTCGCGACGGGGGTCAACGCGATCTCCCATCAGCATGTCAAAAATCTTATCTGCTTCCGCTGCATCATCAACTGAGACACGTGCCATTAAACGATTTTCAGGATCCATTGTCGTTTCCCATAGTTGATGGTCATCCATTTCACCTAGACCCTTATAACGCTGTACACTTGGTTTAGAGCGCCCTTGGGTATAGCGTTCCAAGGCCTCCTGAAGTTTTGTCTCTTGATCGGCCCCCGGTTGGATATACTCCTTAATCTCACTGCCAACTTTGACACCATAAATCGGTGGCTGAGCAATATAAACATAACCAGCCTCTAAAACAGGACGCATAAAGCGATAAATCAGAGTTAAAAGCAAGGTACGAATATGAGCACCATCAACATCAGCATCTGTCATGATAACCAACTTTTGGTAGCGAGCCTTGCTGACATCAAAGTCTGCTCCAAAACCGGTCCCCATAGCTGTGAAAAGGCTTCGGATTTCATCATTAGCAAGAATCTTATCCATACTGGCTTTTTCAACATTAAGGATTTTCCCACGAATAGGCAGAATAGCCTGAAATTCACGGTTACGACCTGACTTGGCTGAACCACCAGCAGAGTCTCCTTCAACGATAAAAAGCTCATTTTGACTAGCAATATTTGAAGAACAGTCCGCCAACTTACCTGGTAAATTAGAAATTTCTAGACCTGATTTTTTACGAGTTACCTCACGCGCACGTTTAGCAGCAATCCGTGCTTTTGAAGCCAGAATTCCTTTTTCAACAATTTTTTTAGCAATCTGAGGATTTTCCAAAAGAAAGCGCGAGAAAGCCTCACTAAAAAGACGATTAGTAATCTTGACAACTTCAGAATTTCCCAACTTAGTTTTGGTTTGACCTTCGAATTGGGGATTTGGGTGTTTAACCGAGATGACAGCGGTTAAACCTTCACGAACATCTTCGCCCGATAAGTTGTCCTCTTTTTCTTTAAGCAGTTTATTCTGACGAGCATAATCATTGATGACCCGAGTTAAGGCTGTCCGAAATCCTTGCTCATGGGTACCGCCCTCGTGAGTGTGGATGTTATTAGCAAAGCTTAGAATATTCTCATGGTAAGTACCTGTGTATTGGATAGCAACTTCAACCGATATCCCATCCATTTCACCATCTGTGTAAGTAGGATGCTCAAAGAGCACATCCTTATTTTCATTGAGGTAATCAACATAGCTGACAATGCCACCTTCATAGTGATAATCTTGAGTCTGCTCCTTGCCCTCACGCTTATCAGTAATAGAAATTTTAAGCCCCTTGTTCAAGAAGGCTAATTCTTGGATACGTTTGGCCAGTTTATTGAAATCAAATTCAAGTGTTTCAGTGAAGATTTCAGGATCTGGTATAAAATGAACAGCGGTTCCTGTGTGAGCTGTTTCGCCGATAATTTTAAGATCATCCACTACGATTCCACGTTTATACTCTTGAAAATGGATGTGACCATTTTTGTAGACGCGCACCTCCAGTTGTTTTGATAGAGCATTAACTACCGAGGAACCGACACCGTGGAGACCGCCAGATACCTTATAACCGCCGCCACCAAACTTACCACCGGCGTGAAGTACGGTAAAGACTGTTTCAACAGCAGGACGACCGGTCTTTTCCTGAATATCAACAGGAATCCCTCGACCATCATCAATAACGGTAATTGAATCATCCGGTTCAATAAAGACCTCAATATGGCTGGCAAATCCTGCCAGAGCTTCGTCAATCGAGTTATCAACAATTTCCCAAACCAGGTGATGGAGACCTTCTTTTGAGGTT
The DNA here is from genome assembly GCF_042649885.1 of Streptococcus dentapri. NCBI lineage: Bacteria > Bacillati > Bacillota > Bacilli > Lactobacillales > Streptococcaceae > Streptococcus > Streptococcus dentapri. The sequence continues at coordinate 29,716 of NZ_JBHSAC010000083.1, forward strand.
GAACCGATATACATTCCAGGACGCATACGAACAGCTTCGAGGCCTTCCAAGACTTGGATCTGACTGGCATTATATTCCATAGCCAATTCTTCTTGATTTTTATTTTCTTCTGTCATTCTATACTACCGTTTCTAAGAGAGACTTTTTACCATCAAATAGCAAGGCTTCGAGGCCTGCCGCTTGTGCTGCTTGGTTATCAATATCACGATCGCCAATAGCTACTGCCTTTGTCATCTTGTATTTGTTCTTGAGATAGAGCATGGATTCAGGATTGGGCTTGCGCGCAAAACCACTCTCACTAGTTACCACCTCAGTAAAATATTGGGCAACGTCTGCTTTTTTCAAAATATCTAACACTAAATGATTGCGGTGAGAAATCATAAAATTTCTCCCACCTTCCGCTACAATTTTTGCCAATATTTCCTTAGCTCCTTCAAAAAGAATAGGAGTTGCTAAGGCCTTGGCTTCACGGTCCTTATAGCATACTAAAAAATTAGGTTGATTAGGAATAAATTTAGCAATAGCTGCATCAGTTGAAACCTTCAACATGGCATAAACCTGATCATGGTCTGAGCTCACACCAAACTCAGTCAGAGTATCACAGAATGCCTGTGTTGAAATCTCGTAATTATCCAGCAGAGTACCGCCTAAATCCCAGATGTAATCGTGAAATTTCATAATCTTAATTATAGCATATTTCAGCTATTTTTGCACTAGCTTTGCCAGCTCTTACCCTATAGCTGGAGTCAAAAAAGAGCTTAGAAAAAAACTTTCTAAACTCTTTTATCATTAACTTTAACCGATTAAAAGGGTACTGGTTAAATCCAATATTTATACCAAGCTCTCCTGCTCATATTCTCATCGACCCGTCTTTCTAAAGCCAAATTATTCTGATAAGACATGGAAAGAATGAGCCCCACACCAATTAAATTAGACATCAAGGATGAGCCACCTTTGGATATAAAAGGTAAGGGAATACCAGTTAGAGGTAGAATACCAATAGCAGCTCCGATATTCTCAAAAATATGGAAGAGAATCATCATGATGAAGCCAGTTGAAATATAAGTATAAAATACATTATTAGACTCAATAGTAATACGAATCATCCGGAATATTAAAATCAAATAGAGGAGAATAACGATTATTCCGCCGATAAATCCATAATCTTCAGCAATGACAGTGAAAATCATATCGGACTCACGCACAGGAACAGATAGTTCAGCAACATTAAACCCTTTCCCAAATAAGCCACCGCTACCGATGGAAATTAATCCCTGTACTTGTTGGTAAGCAATACCTGACTCATAAGCGAAAGGATCCAACCAAGCAGCTACCCGATTGATTTTATAAGTTTCTAGCCCCATGTGGTAGAGCCACTCTTTGCCCCAGTCACTGGTGAAGATCAACATAAAGATTCCAAAGCCTAGAACAGCTAAGAATATTACCGGCAGAATAATCCGCCAAGCCACTCCCGACAGAACAATCAATCCTGCTAAGATGGCTAAGAAAACCATAGCTGTCCCCATATCCTTTTGTAAAATTAGAAGCAAAAGCACAGGGAGAGTAACACCAAAATAATACAACAACAAGCGACCATCATTCTGCAGTGAAGGCTCCTCATCTTGGTGCTCATCCTTAAACCAAACCCCTACACGGGCCAGCATAAGAATATAGACGATCTTCATAAATTCAGAAGGTTGAAAGAGACTGACCGAACCAATACTAACCCAGTTTTTAGATCCTGTTGAAGCGACTAGTTCCGGACTATAAATAAAGAGCGGCAGCACCATCAAAGCCAAGCCTAAACCATAGAGAATTGGGGTGATTTTCCAGAGCCGTTCTACATTGAAAAACATGACCACAAAGGCAATCAAGCAGCCTATAGCAATCCCTATTAGCTGCTGAATCATAACCGATACAATTGTTTTAGGATAGTCATGAATAGTAGCGGTATAAATAGCCACCATTCCTATTAAAATCAGGATAAATACCGGTAAAATTACTGTATAGTCGACCCTACTGTCAAGTGGCCGTTTCCTTTTTTTCGCCATTTCTTCTCCTTCATACAATTATAAAATATTATAGCATGATTTAATAAGTTGATAAATCAAAAAACAAAATATTGTAAAATCAAGCTGGAAACTGCTACTGAGATCCAAGTGAGCAAACCCGTTAACAAGGGCTTAAGGCCGGCTTCTCTAAACTGCTTAAAGGAAACCTTACAACCAATCCCGGCCAGAGCCATAGCCATTAAAAATTGTGACATCATTTTAGCATAAGGAATAGCTGACTTAGGGAAAATACCAGTCGAAGATAAGAGCGAAGCGACAAGGAACCAAAGAATAAACCAAGGAAATATTTTTCTAAATGAGAAATTTTGCTGACTCTTTTTTGAGCGATAAAATTTAATACCCGTTAAAATCAAACAAGCCGGTACAATCATCAGCGCACGTGATAACTTCACAATTGTCGCAAAATCACCTGCTTTTTGACTATAACTATAGCCTGCAGCCACTACCGATGAGGTGTCATTAATAGCTGTTCCAGTCCAAAGGCCAAAATTATAATCTGTCATCTGCATCAAATGTCCCAGACTTGGAAAGAGAAAAAGAGCCAAAATATTAAAAAGAAAAATCGTTGACATTGAGAGGGCAATTTCATCATCGTCAGCTTCCAAAATAGGTGAAGCCGCAGCAATGGCCGAACCACCACAATAGCTGTCCCAAAGCCGATAAGGATCTCCAAATTTTTTGACATCTTAAGCCAACGTCCCACAATGTAGGAAACCAAAAAAGAAATTAAAATAGTGGTTATTGAAATTTTGAGTGAAGAAAAACCTGTTTGAGAAACTTGACCTATGGACATCGTAAATCCCAAAATGATGATGGAATATTGAAGAATTTTTTTACTACTGTAGCTAATACCAGCTTGAAAATTCTCCCCAGGACTAAAGATATTATTAACCAATATCCCTAAGACAATGGCAAATACGCTTGAACCAATCAAGGATAAGGAATTACCCAATATGACAGAGAGTGCCGCTAAGACCACTGTCAGAGCTAAACCAGGTAAGTAAGATTTTAATTGCTTCATTTCCATCTCCAATAATTAAGACTACTGCTATCTTATCACTTTTAAAGTCACAAAAAAAGGCATTCAATGAATTCGTTGGACAAAGAAAACGTTTTTCATCAAAGCCTTTAAGTTTTATTGAACTACAAGGATTAATCATTTATCCCTACAACTTATTTTTCATCTTTATTCCAAAAATCGGTAACAGCACCCTTAGAAGCCGAAGAGACAATATGGGCATATTTACCAAGTACCCCACGTGAATAGAGGGGTGGGATAACTGTTTCAGCCTTGCGACGTTCCAACTCTTCCTCAGAAACCTTCATAGTAATTTCTTTGGTATCTTGGTCAACAATGACTATATCGCCCGTACGAAGATAGGCAATTGGGCCACCGTCTTGTGCTTCTGGTGCAATGTGTCCGACAACCAGACCATAGGTTCCCCCAGAGAAACGACCGTCCGTAATCAAGGCAACTTTGTCACCTTGTCCCTTACCTACAATCATTGAAGACAGCGATAACATTTCTGGCATACCAGGACCCCCTTTAGGGCCCACGTAACGAACGACAACAACATCGCCATCAACAATATCATCGCTAAGAACTGCTTCGATGGCATCTTCTTCAGAGTCAAAGACCTTAGCAGGTCCTTCATGACGACGAACCTTAACACCCGAAACCTTAGCAACTGCCCCATCTGGAGCCAAATTACCTTTCAGGATAATCAATGGACCATCAGCACGTTTAGGATTTTCAAGTGGCATGATAACTTTTTGACCTGGTGCTAAATCAGGGAAGTCTGCCAGATTTTCAGCAACAGTCTTACCTGTACATGTGATGCGTTCACCATGCAGAAAGCCATTAGCTAGAAGATATTTCATAACCGCTGGCACACCACCAACCTCATAGAGGTCCTGGAAAACATATTGACCTGATGGTTTCAAGTCTGCTAAATGTGGTACTTTTTCCTGAAAATCATTGAAGTCTTCCAAAGTCAAATCAACATTAGCGGCATGGGCAATAGCTAATAGGTGAAGAGTTGCATTGGTCGATCCTCCCAGAGCCATTGTAACTGTAATGGCATCCTCGAAAGCTTCACGGGTAATGATATCCGATGGTTTCAAACCCATTTCTAACATTCTAACTACCGCACGTCCAGCTTCTTCAATATCCGCTTTTTTCTCAGCAGATTCAGCTGGGTGTGAAGATGAACCAGGGAGACTCATTCCGATAACTTCGATAGCGGTCGCCATGGTGTTAGCTGTGTACATACCACCACAACCACCAGGTCCAGGGCAAGCATTACATTCGATAGCACGCACTTCTTCAGCAGTCATATCACCGTGATTCCAATGACCAACGCCTTCAAAAACTGAGACAAGGTCAATGTCTCTACCATTCAGGTTTCCTGGTGCAATAGTACCGCCATAGGCAAAGATAGCTGGAATATCCATATTAGCAATGGCAATCATAGAACCTGGCATATTTTTGTCACAACCACCGATAGCAACGAAAGCATCAACATTGTGCCCTCCCATAGCTGCTTCAATGGAGTCAGCAATAATATCACGAGAAGTCAGGGAGAAACGCATCCCTTGAGTTCCCATAGCAATCCCATCAGCGACGGTAATGGTTCCATATTGAACTGGCCAAGCGCCTGCATCCTTGACCCCTTTTTTAGTGATTTTACCCAAATCATGCAGGTGCATATTACATGGCGTATTTTCTGCCCATGTTGAAATAACCCCTACGATTGGGGCTTCAAAATCTTTATCAGTCATGCCAGTGGCACGCAGCATAGCACGGTTAGGCGACTTAACCATGCTGTCATAAACAGCTGAACGATGACGCATTTTCTTCGTTACTTCTGTCATAAGACTTCCTCTTCTCTAGAACATAATTATTTAGGACTGATTCCTAAGGCGATACGACCCAATCGACTAATTCGAGTCAATTTCCAAACGGGATGCCAAACAACCTCAACACTAGCTGAGTTGATACCATCAATTGTCTTGAGTGTATCAACCAAATCAAGAGGCAGGGTATCGGCACAATTACAGGCTACATCAGTAAAGGTCATAACCACTTTACAATGACCATTTTCATCCAAGTTAATTTCATAAATCAAGCCTAGATTATAAATATCTAACTCTATTTCGGGATCATAAACAGTTTCTAATTTTTCAATCAGTTTCTGCTCCAGAGTCTTGGCTCGTTCATTAATCTTGATGTCATCTCTCATTAAGAAACCTCCATTATTACAACAGTAAATTGTAGCACAATTCAGACAATTTGTCTATAAACAGATTTAATTTTCAAATCCATAAACTTGATAGATTTTCTCAGCAATTCGTTCGACATCTGCTGTTAAACCACGCATCTCATAAACATCTAAGACAGGGAAGTTAAACTGCTTTGAATATTGATAGGCCGTCAGACAGAATTGATTGTTAAAATTGCGATTACCACTGCCGACAATTCCTAAACAGTTGCTAGCATTATCACCCTTAGCAATCAGCTGGCGAAGATCGCCCGTCAAAATCTCTTGATCCCCTGTATCAACACCATTTCCTCCTTCAAGATAGGTCGGTAAAAAAGCAACATAAGGCTGATCCAGATCAGGGTAATCCTGACCGCCTTTAACTAATTCCTTAACATCCAATGTCTCAACAAAAACCTCAGGATGCTTAAAAGCTAAATAATCAACCAGCTTTTCAACAAAAGCTTTGGTATTTCCACTCAAACTAATGTAAACAAATTTCAAGTTCTTCTCCATGCCACAATATCTTGTGGTTCTTTTGTTTTCTATATACAAGATATTGTAGCACCGTAAAGGTTTTGGGTCAAGCGCAAAATAAGACCCTTGTACAGAAATACAAGGGCCATCATTCTTAACCTCAACTACTATCCTCATAGGAATATCCCCTGCCGGAATCGAACCAGCAACTACTCCTTAGGAGGGAGCTGTTATATCCATTTAACTAAGGGGACAAGACCTCTACCATTGTACCCTAGACTAAAAATGAATGCAAGCCTTAAAAAGCTAATTCAGCAATTGAAATTAGACATTCTCCTTCTCTGCAATCAGATAAGTCCCTGCCACTTTTCCATTACAGCATCCGCTACAGCGAGTGCAAAATCATGATAGGAGACTGTTGGTTAAGAAAAAAATCTTCCTTCTGGGCTGAATAATACTTTTGATACCCCTTTTTCCTGCCTAGTCAATCTGACAAAAAGCCAACTAAAGGACAGTCCGAAGCATAAGCAAAGAAAAAGATCTTCCCAACCAGACAGCTCGGCCAGAAGAAATATGAAACTGTTGGCTAAAAGTATCCATTAAAGGAATTGTCAAATAATTGCTGGATACAACTATCAAACCGCACCAAAATAGCAGATTGCTAAGAGCAGTTCATCTGTTTTGATTCCATTTATTTTCATATTTCATTACCTATCCTATTTCGTATATTTTATTATGATAAAATGGGTGTAGATATTTAATTATAAATACAAAAGGATTGAAATGATTATGAAGCAAAATTTTGAAGACTACTCTGCTCTCTTGGATGTAGAACTTTTGAAAAAACTTGTTGTCGGAATTTGGGAAGTTTCCAAAATAACTGGTATTCCAATTAGAAAAATTCGCTACTGGGAAGAAAAAGGCATCATTCACTCCCAAAATGGTAAAGAAGGTACAACCAGGAGATATGATTATATGAACATCAAAAAAATACTCTTAACTCGTGGTGCTAGTTGATTTTCAACGACAATAAAAAGCCCAAAAGGACTATACTGTAAGTGACAAAA
>NZ_JBHSAC010000084.1:0-6446 GCF_042649885.1 Streptococcus dentapri
GCGGTTTTGACCACTTATTCTGTGGCCAATGGGGTGTCTGCGGTGACGACTGGGACGGACCTGACGGGGCGTCAGTTTTATCTGAGTATGTTGAATATTTTAGATACACGGCTAGTCATGTCTTTTTTTTGCCTGTGCATGACTGCTTAAAATTCTTACTGAAAAGCTATGTCGCCAATGAAAACAAGCTTGTCGACTCTGCTTATAGGAATGCCAAGAACTATGGCAGCAGTGTCATGCCTCCTTTAGCTGAGAAATATTTCATAAGAAAAATCTCAACCTGCTAATCAGTCTCACCTACTTTATATCAGTCAACTGGTTATCTTCAATCCAAATACCACTCTTTGTTTTAAGTGATTGTGGATGTTTATAACAACCGCATGCTTTTGATAACTGGTAATGATTGGCCCACAATGGCACATAATCAAAAGATGCAAGTGTGATAAAAACATTGACAAAACATCCCCTGCTATGATATTATGATAGACGGTACTTTTTACTTTTGGTCTCTCAAAAGTGTACAGAGACGTGCTGACAAATGTTGCAAAGTACACACAGATATGGGCTGTCACCGAGTGCCATATCAACCAAAACTAAAATATTACAGGAGAAATGTAGATGCCTACAATCAACCAATTGGTACGCAAGCCACGTAAGTCTAAAGTTGAAAAATCTGACTCACCAGCACTTAACGTTGGCTACAATAGCCACAAAAAAGTTCCAACTAACATTTCATCACCACAAAAACGTGGTGTTGCTACTCGTGTTGGAACGATGACACCTAAAAAGCCCAATTCTGCCCTTCGTAAATTTGCTCGTGTACGTTTGAGTAACCTCATCGAAGTAACTGCCTACATTCCAGGTATTGGTCATAACTTGCAAGAACACAGTGTTGTTCTTATCCGTGGTGGACGTGTAAAAGACCTTCCAGGGGTACGTTACCATATCGTTCGTGGTGCGCTTGATACAGCAGGCGTAGCAGACCGTAAACAAGGCCGTTCTAAATACGGTGCTAAACGCCCTAAAGGCTAATGGAAGGGAGATAAGAACTAATGAGTCGTAAAAATCAAGCGCCTAAGCGCGAAGTATTACCAGATCCATTGTACAATTCAAAAATTGTAACGCGTCTTATCAACCGTGTTATGCTAGACGGTAAACGCGGTACAGCAGCTACTATTGTCTACGGTGCTTTTGATACAATCAAAGAGACCACTAGCAATGATGCGCTCGAAGTATTTGAGTCAGCAATGGAAAACATCATGCCTGTACTTGAAGTGCGTGCACGCCGTGTCGGTGGGTCTAACTACCAGGTCCCAGTTGAAGTTCGTCCAGAACGTCGTACAACTCTTGGTCTTCGTTGGTTGGTCAATGCCTCACGTGCCCGTGGTGAACACACTATGAAAGAACGTCTTGCAAAAGAAATCATGGATGCTGCAAATAATACAGGTGCTGCTGTTAAGAAACGTGAAGATACACACCGTATGGCAGAAGCAAACCGTGCCTTTGCCCACTTCCGTTGGTAAAATAGATTGTGAGGTCTCAATTGACCTTACCCATCAACACATAAAACAGATATTTCTAAGAACGGGTAGGTCCTGCCTATCCGTTTTTTCCAAAAATTATAGATTATAGGAGAATAACTTCATGGCTCGCGAATTTTCATTGGAAAAAACTCGTAACATCGGTATTATGGCCCACGTAGATGCGGGTAAAACAACTACTACAGAGCGTATTCTTTATTACACAGGTCGTATCCACAAAATCGGTGAAACTCACGAAGGGGCTTCACAAATGGACTGGATGGAACAGGAACAAGAACGTGGTATCACGATCACTTCTGCCGCTACAACGGCACAATGGAATGACCACCGTGTCAACATCATTGACACACCAGGGCACGTTGACTTTACTATCGAAGTTCAGCGTTCTCTGCGTGTTCTTGACGGTGCTGTAACTGTTCTTGATGCCCAATCAGGTGTTGAACCTCAAACTGAAACAGTTTGGCGCCAAGCAACTGAATATGGTGTTCCACGTATCGTATTTGCCAATAAAATGGATAAAATTGGCGCGGATTTCCTCTACTCAGTAAGCACACTTCATGACCGCCTTCAAGCCAATGCGCACCCAATTCAGTTACCGATCGGTTCTGAAGATGACTTCCGTGGGATTATTGACTTGATAAAAATGAAAGCTGAAATCTATACCAACGACCTTGGTACAGATATTCTTGAAGAAGATATCCCTGCTGAATATGTTGATCAGGCTAACGAATACCGCGAAAAATTGGTTGAAGCTGTAGCTGAAACTGATGAAGACCTCATGATGAAATATCTTGAAGGTGAAGAAATCACAAACGATGAATTGAAAGCTGCCATCCGTAAGGCAACTGTCAATGTAGAATTCTATCCAGTTCTTTGTGGTTCTGCCTTCAAGAATAAGGGCGTTCAATTGATGCTTGATGCGGTTATTGATTACCTTCCAAGCCCACTTGATATCCCGGCAATTAAAGGTGTTAACCCTGATACAGATGAAGAAGAAGAACGTCCAGCATCTGATGATGAACCATTTGCAGCTCTTGCCTTCAAGATTATGACAGACCCATTTGTAGGTCGTTTGACCTTCTTCCGTGTCTACTCAGGTGTTCTAAATAGCGGTTCATACGTTATGAATACCACTAAAGGTAAACGTGAACGTATTGGACGTATCCTGCAAATGCACGCTAATAGCCGTCAAGAAATTGAAACTGTTTACGCTGGTGATATCGCTGCTGCTGTTGGTTTGAAAGAAACAACAACAGGGGATTCTTTGACTGATGAAAAAGCTAAGGTTATTCTTGAGTCAATCGAAGTTCCAGAACCGGTTATCCAATTGATGGTTGAGCCTAAATCTAAAGCTGACCAAGATAAGATGGGTATTGCCCTTCAAAAATTGGCTGAAGAAGACCCAACCTTCCGTGTTGAAACCAATGCGGAAACAGGTGAAACAGTTATCTCTGGTATGGGTGAGCTCCACTTGGATGTCCTTGTTGACCGTATGAAACGTGAATTCAAGGTTGAAGCTAATGTTGGTGCCCCACAAGTATCTTATCGTGAAACTTTCCGTGCTGCTACACAAGCGCGTGGATTCTTTAAACGCCAATCGGGTGGTAAAGGTCAGTTTGGTGATGTTTGGATCGAATTTACACCAAACGAAGAAGGTAAAGGATTCGAGTTTGAAAATGCCATCGTCGGTGGTGTTGTCCCACGTGAATTTATTCCTGCTGTCGAAAAAGGTTTGGAAGAAGCAATGGCTAACGGTGTCCTTGCTGGTTATCCATTGGTTGATATCAGAGCTAAGCTTTATGATGGTTCATACCATGATGTCGACTCATCTGAAACAGCCTTCAAGATAGCAGCATCACTCGCCCTTAAAGAAGCCGCTAAAACTGCGCAACCAACTATCCTTGAGCCAATGATGCTTGTAACCATCACTGTTCCAGAAGAAAATCTCGGTGATGTTATGGGACACGTTACTGCTCGTCGTGGACGTGTAGATGGTATGGAAGCACATGGCAACAGTCAAATTGTTCGCGCTTATGTACCACTTGCGGAAATGTTTGGTTATGCAACTGTTCTTCGTTCAGCTTCCCAAGGACGTGGTACATTCATGATGGTATTTGATCACTATGAAGATGTTCCAAAATCAGTACAAGAAGAAATCATTAAGAAAAATTCTGGTGAAGCGTAATTAGTGGTTTCACTGTAAAAACTAGCATATTAAATTGCTAGTTTTTTTGTTTTCCGCCATCTTTTATCTTTTTGGAAAATGGTAAGTGGTTGCAATTTACAGAAAATAAGTATATAATAAGTTTGTTGAAGGGGATTTGTGCATCACCACAAGTTAACCTTTTCACAAATTGTTAAAGGGTTCGCCCTCAATCAAAATTTTATTGATTTTCATAAGGAGGAAATCACACATGGTAGTTAAAGTTGGTATTAACGGTTTCGGTCGTATCGGACGTCTTGCATTCCGTCGTATCCAAAATGTTGAAGGTGTTGAAGTTACTCGCATTAACGACCTTACAGATCCAGTTATGCTTGCACACTTGTTGAAATACGATACAACTCAAGGTCGTTTTGACGGTACGGTTGAAGTTAAAGATGGTGGTTTCGAAGTTAACGGTCAATTTGTAAAGGTTTCTGCAGAACGCGATCCAGAACAAATCGACTGGGCAGCTGACGGTGTAGAAATCGTTCTTGAAGCTACTGGTTTCTTTGCTAAGAAAGAAGCAGCTGAAAAACACTTGCACGCTAATGGTGGTGCTAAGAAGGTTGTTATCACTGCTCCTGGTGGAAACGATGTTAAAACAATCGTATTCAACACTAACCACGATACTCTCGATGGTACTGAAACAGTTATCTCAGGTGCTTCATGTACAACAAACTGTTTAGCACCAATGGCTAAAGCATTGCATGACAACTTCACTATTACTGAAGGTTTGATGACTACTATCCACGCATACACTGGTGACCAAATGATCCTTGACGGACCACACCGTGGTGGTGATCTTCGCCGTGCGCGTGCAGCTGCAGCTAACATCGTGCCTAACTCAACTGGTGCTGCTAAAGCTATCGGTCTTGTTATCCCAGAATTGAATGGTAAACTTGATGGTGCTGCACAACGTGTTCCAGTTCCAAGCGGTTCTGTAACTGAATTGGTAGCTGTTCTTGATAAAAACGTTACTGCTGAAGAAGTTAACGCAGCAATGAAAGCAGCTTCAAATGAATCTTATGGTTACACTGAAGATCCAATCGTTTCTTCAGATATCGTAGGTATGTCATATGGTTCATTGTTTGACGCAACTCAAACTAAAGTTCTTGATGTTGATGGTAAACAATTGGTTAAAGTTGTTTCATGGTACGACAACGAAATGTCATACACTTCACAACTTGTACGTACTCTTGAGTACTTCGCAAAAATCGCTAAATAATTCATTTGTTTACTGATTATTGAGAGACTGGAATTTTCCAGTCTCTTTTTTGTTTATTGGGGGAGATTGCTCAATTCATAAATAGTTGTGAGAACCATCACTTTTCACAGAAGAATTTAGAAATAGCACAGAAAATGTGATATAATGATGAGGTAAAAATAATTTTAAGGAGTCTACTAATGGCAAAATTGACTGTTAAAGATGTTGATTTGAAAGGTAAAAAAGTCCTCGTTCGTGTTGACTTTAATGTTCCTTTGAAAGATGGCGTTATCACTAATGACAACCGTATCACTGCGGCTCTTCCAACGATTAAGTACATCATCGAACAAGGTGGCCGTGCAATTCTTTTTTCTCACCTTGGCCGTGTAAAAGAAGAAGCTGATAAAGAGGGTAAATCTCTAGCTCCAGTTGCTAAAGACTTGGCGGCTAAATTGGGACAAGATGTTGTTTTCCCAGGTGCTACCCGTGGCAGTGAGCTTGAAACAGCTATTGATGCTCTTGAAGACGGGCAAGTTCTTTTGGTTGAAAACACTCGTTTTGAAGATGTAGATGGTAAGAAAGAATCCAAAAATGATCCCGAACTTGGTAAATACTGGGCAAGTCTAGGTGATGGTGTCTTTGTAAATGATGCTTTTGGTACCGCTCACCGTGCACACGCATCAAATGTAGGGATCTCAGCAAATGTTGACAAGGCAGTTGCAGGTTTCCTTCTTGAAAATGAAATTGCTTACATCCAAGAAGCTGTTGATAACCCAGTTCGTCCATTCGTGGCTATCCTTGGAGGATCAAAAGTTTCAGATAAAATTGGGGTCATCGAAAACCTTCTTGAAAAAGCTGATAAAGTCCTAATCGGTGGTGGCATGACTTATACCTTCTTCAAGGCTCAAGGCATCGAAATTGGTGATTCATTGGTTGAAGAAGATAAGTTAGATATTGCTAAAGGTCTTCTTGAAAAAGCCAACGGCAAATTGATTTTGCCAGTTGACTCTAAAGAAGCTAATGCTTTTGCTGACTACACAGAAGTTAAAGATACTGAAGGTGAAGCAGTAGATGCAGGTTTCCTTGGTCTTGATATCGGTCCTAAATCAATCGCTAAATTTGACGAAGCTCTTACAGGTGCTAAAACTGTTGTATGGAATGGACCAATGGGTGTATTTGAAAACCCAGACTTCCAAGCTGGTACAATCGGTGTTATGGATGCTATCGTTAAACAACCAGGCGTTAAATCAATCATCGGTGGTGGTGATTCAGCTGCCGCAGCTATCAATCTTGGCCGTGCAGACAAATTCTCATGGATCTCAACAGGCGGTGGTGCCTCAATGGAACTCCTTGAAGGTAAAGTCTTGCCAGGCTTGGCTGCCTTAACAGAAAAATAAGTTTGAAGGCTAGAAAAAGACGCTAATGCGTCTCAGACTGAAGACAAAGCTCTTGGAATTGCATTTCTAAGAGCTTTTTGCTCTGTTTAGGAGTATACTAA
>NZ_JBHSAC010000085.1:0-2021 GCF_042649885.1 Streptococcus dentapri
CGTCTTTAACTAGTGTTACTAAAGGAGTCTCTTATGAAGAAAAGCACCAAGATCACCCTAATCAGTTTAGCGGCGTTAGCCATTTTAGCAGGAATAGGAGGAAGCCTGATGGTCAAAGATGATTTTAACAGCCGCTTTGAGGCCTTTGTCAAAGCCAAGCGAGAGCAACAAGCAAAAGAAGCTGAGAAAAAGCAGCGAGAAGCAAAGATGACAATCAAGGAGAAGCAGTTGGCCTACCTCAAAGAACACCAACAGGAGATTAAAGACTTTGTCAAGTCTCAAAACTCAAAGGTTGAGTCAGTGCAGATTGATTGGGATGAAACTCAGTGGGATAAAGCAGGGAATGGGACCCCACAAGGCGGAGGAGATATTATAGATATTTATGGTACATTTAATAATATTGAAAATTCTGGATGGCATGTCATGATGGAAATCAATGATGATAAAATAGATATGGGAACAATGTCTCTTGTTAATTATTTAAGTATAGGGGGTCAACCTTTTGAGTAACTGGAATTTAGATAATTTTGACAATATTTATGCCTCATTAGCACAGAGTGCTTATACAGGAAGGCCGATTGAATTTCCTTATGAAAAGTTATCGCCAGATCAGCGAAAAGCACTCGATTCAGGAGAATCTGTTCGTTTTGATTTTTCAAAAGATAAAACATTCAAAGGCCAAGTCACCCAAGGTGCTTCGGGCGACGGTTATCCCGATAAGAGTGATCCCAATGCCAGTAAAACAGAGCTCTACCTCCAGCCTGATGAAACGCTTCATACGACAAAAGACGGCCATCAAAAAGGCCTTCTGACCGATGAAAAGGAAGGCTTCAATGCCTATTATGTCACGGATACGCAGAAGGTAGACGGCTCGACCAAGAATACCTACTTCGTCGTCCGCGGCAGTGACGGTATGGGGATGGATACCCTCAATGACTGGATCGGTAATGATGCCAAGTTTGCGGTGACGGGTCACTCTCTTGGAACGATCGTCTCCGCTCAGGCAGTCGCCAATCTTAGCTATGATGAGTTCGTGTAGGAGTCTCTTATGAAGAAAAGCACCAAGATCACCCTAATCAGTTTAGCTACGTTAGCCATTTTAGCAGGAATAGGAGGAAGCCTGATGGTCAAAGATGATTTTAACAGTCGCTTTGAGGCTTTTGTCAAAGCCAAACGAGAGCAACAAGCAAAAGAAGCTGAGAAAAAGAAGCAAGAAGAAAAGATGACAACCAAGGAGAAGCAAGTAGCTTATCTTAAAGAACATGAACAAGAGATGACAGCATATATTAAATCTAAGAATTCTAAAATAACCACTGTTAAATATGACTGGGACAGTGTGAAATTAGTAGATGCTGGCAATGGGACACCTCAAGGGGGCGGTAAAGTTTTATTGATTTTTGGTTATGCTAATGGTAGTGATTTAACGAACTTTAGTTTAAATTTTGATGTCGATAAAGAAAATATGCCTATATTGGACTCTATGGGCTCTGATGATTATTATGATATTTAATTTCAAAATTAGGAATAACGTAAATTAACTAACTGATTTTGTTAGCATATAGAAGAAAAGGAATATTGATGACTAGTTGGAATTTAGAAGATTTTAATAGCATTTATGCCTCTCTTGCAGAGAGTGCCTATACTGGACGTCCTAACTCTTTTGCGATGAGTGACTTAAAGGCTGATCGGAAAAAGAGGCTAGAAGATGGAGAATCTGTTAGATTTGACTTTTCACAAGATGTTGAGAAAAAAGGTCAACTCACCCAAGGCGCCACTGGTGATGGCTATCCCGATAAAAGCGATCCCAATGCCAGTAAAACGGAGCTCTACCTCCAGCCTGATGAAACACTTCATACGGAGAAGGAGAAAGGGACTTATCGTGTTCCTGATCCTAATGGCGGCTACCATGAGGAGGAGTATGAGACTGGCGAATTTTATCAAAAGGGTCTCCTGACCGATGAAAAGGAAGGCTTCAATGCCTATTATGTCACGGATACGCAGAAGGTAGACAGCTCGACCAA
>NZ_JBHSAC010000086.1:0-10238 GCF_042649885.1 Streptococcus dentapri
AGTCTCCTTTAGGATTTCTTTTAGTGTAGAACACTTTATAAATTCTGTCTAGTTTAGTGTAACCTATTCATTTTGTCACAGGCCACAAAAAACTCCTACCCATTTGGGCAGGAGTTTTGGGAGGAATGTAGAGGTTAGGCTGCTTGAATGACCAATTTACCATCAACCATGTCAGCTTTAAGATGTTTGACATCAATGTGATCTAGGTAAAAGTCAGTTACCTTGTCACGGATTTCACCTTCAATGACACGGCGTAGTGGACGAGCACCCATGGCTTCATCGTAACCTTCTTCAATCAGATAGGCTTTAGCAGCGTCACTCACTTCAAGAGTAATGTCTTTCTTAGCTAGGGTTTGATTGACTTCAGCCAGCATCAATTCAACAATTTCTTTCAAATCTTCCTTAGAAAGATGAGAGAATTCGATGACAGCGTTAAAACGATTGAGAAACTCTGGACGGAAGAATGGCGCTAATTTATCTCTGAGGCTGAGCTCTTCACCTTCTTCTGGCGCAGCTCCAAAGCTATATCCAGCGTTAGATGTTGCAATGATAACCGTATTCTTGAAGTTGACTGTGTTACCCTGACCGTCAGTCAAACGACCATCATCAAGAACTTGAAGCAACAGGGTAATAACTTGTGGATCAGCCTTTTCAATTTCATCAAGCAAAATGATGGAATAAGGGTTGCGACGAACACGTTCAGTCAGAGTGTTAGAGTTATCATCATAGCCTACATAACCGGCAGTTGTACCAATCAATTTAGAAACAGCTGTGCGGTCGCTGTATTCTGACATATCCAGACGGATAACTGCATCCTTGGTACCAAACATATCAAGTGCTAACTGTTTCGCCAACTCGGTCTTACCGACACCAGTAGGTCCAACGAATAAGAAGCTACCGATTGGACGGTTGCCTTCGTCAAAGCCAGCACGGTTGCGGCGAATCGCCTTGGCAACTGCCTGCACTGCTTCATCTTGACCGATAACCTTGCCTTTGAGACGATTGTTTAGTTCTTTCAAGCGTTCAATATCTGAAGCCCCCATTTGAGAAACCGGAATACCAGTCAATCGTTCAACGGCCTGAGCTACATCATTGACGCTAGCCACAACCTTTTGATTTTCGGTATGGTTGTCAATTTGTTTTTGTAGCTCGTCAATCTTGACTTTTTCTGCCAGAGCAGCTTCATAGTCTTCCTTGTCAGCAGCAGCTTGTTGACGTTCACGAGCAGCTTCTATATCAGCTTCCAAGGATTTAACATCGGTCACTGGATGTTGGGCAGCCAAGTGAGCGGCGGTCACATCTACCAAGTCAATGGCTTTGTCTGGCAGTGAGCGTTGTGGCATGTATTGAATAGAGTAGTCTACAGCAGCCTTCAGAACTGATTCAGGCAATTCCACATTGTGGTGTTGTTCATACAGTGGTTTAATACCTTCGAGAATTTTCAGAGTATCCTCGGCAGAAGGGGCATTGACCTTAACCTCATTAAAGCGACGTGCTAGTGCTGCATTCTTCAAGATAGTATTGCGGTATTCATCTTGAGTGGTTGCACCAATAACGGTCAATTCACCACGAGAGAGAGCAGGTTTGATGATATCTGCCAACCCTTTAGAACCTTGACCATCGCCGGTGCTACCAGCACCTAAAATTTGATGAATCTCATCAAAGAAGAGAATAATGTTACCAGCTTCCTTGACTTCATTGACTAAGTTTTGAATGTTTTCTTCAAAAGCTCCGCGATACTGTGTCCCTGCTTCCAAACCTGAAATATCAATGGAAATAAGTTCCTTATTCTTGATAGCTGCTGGAACATCACCGTTGACGATAGCCTGAGCCAATCCTTCAACAACAGCGGTTTTACCAACACCAGCATCACCAACTAAAACAGGATTGTTCTTGGTTCGGCGAGCCAAAATCTCAGCTGTATCTTGAATTTCTTGATTACGACCAATAACTGGATCCAAATGCCCTTGACGAGCTTCTTCAGTCAAGTTGCGTCCCAATTTTGCCAAGATACCATCTTGCTTAAGTTGTCCCTTACCTGCTTGGACAGCTTGTTCTTGTGCCGATTCACTAACAGGTAGGTGCCCAGTTTGACGGTAATATCGGAACTCTTCTGGTGTTACTTCACGACCGTTGATTCGATAACGGCGAGTTTCGCTATTGAAACCACCCATGTCCCCCATTAAGCGGTTGAAAATGTCATCCATATCATTAAAGTTATTAAAATTGTTATTCATATCTGTTCCTCTTTACTTTCTTTTTTGACCTTTATTGACCTTTTGTTTAAAAAATTGTCAATATATCTTGCTGAATTCGGCTCTCAAATTGTGACAATCAGTCTTTTCTCTCATGAAGAAAACATCATTGTCACCCTCCTTAAACCTTATCAGCATCTCCTTTTTCAGGGACTCCTTTTCCCTGTGACTATATTATACAATATTGGTCAGTAAAGGTCAATGTTTTTTTAACTTTTTTTGACTTTTTCTTCTTTAGAAATTAAGGCCAGGGCGCCATTTAACTATCTATTTACAAATGAAAACAAATATCACAGACTAATTACAATTCAGTTATTTTAAAGGAAGTATAGAAATCGTTGCCAAACACCGTGTTATAATGCCTCTGTAAGTTAAATGCTTATGAATAGAATGGAGGAACTCTTATGGAAAAGCAAACACATTTTAAACAACACAAAGTTAAAAAGCACTGGGTGACTATCGCAGGTACTGTCACACTCTTGGCTGCTTCTGTCCTAGCAGGAGCTGTCGTAAACGCTGATGAAACTGTGGTAAGCGACCAAGCCCAAGCAAATACTGAACAGGTGGTTGAACAACCCGTTGCAACAGAGACTACTCCAGCACAAGATACAATAACTGAAACCGAGCAGACATCTGCTCTAGTGGCTGAACCACAAGATCAGAAAGCCCTTCAAGCCCCCGTTAATGGGCAGCAAGCCCCTCAAGAAACACCTAAGGTAGCTTCAGATGACCAAAGACAAACTGAAGAAGCTAAGCAAGCGACTGAACAAAATGACAAAGCGACTGAGAAGCAAGACCTCCAAGTGGATAATCAGGTTACTGAGCAACACAGCCAAGTAAATGAAAATCCAGAAGCCCAAGCGAATGATCAGGTAGTTGAACAAGCAAGCCCTGAACAAGCTGTTGATTTGAAAATTCAGGCTCCAAATAACAGCCAAGCAGCTCATTCATTCAACGAAAAAAACGGCAGATGGTACTTTCTCGATGCCAATAAACAAAAGGTTACTGGCTGGCAGACAATCAATGGGCAAAAACTTTATTTTCATAATAATGGCGAGCAAGCTAAGGGGCGGGCTATCGAGATTGATGGTGCAACCTACTATTTTGATCAAGACACTGGGAATATGTGGACCAATCGTTTTGCTCAAATAACAAACTATGATCATTATAATTCAAAATACCCTGATTGGTATTATTTTGGGGCAGATGGTAAAATGCTTACTGGTTGGCAAACTATCGAGGGCAGAAAAATGTACTTCATTACCGCTAATGACGCCAAAGACACCCCATATTTTAAACGTTTCGAAGGGGCTCAAGTTAAGGGACGTCTTCAGACGATTGACGGAAAAGACTATTATTTTGACCAAGACAATGGCGGTATTTGTCCAAATACCGATGTAACCATAAACGGCATAACCTATCAGCTTGATGAAAATGGTGTTGCCAAGAAAATAATTGAGCATCCAGAAGATACACAAAAAGGAGGGCATTTTGAACTAAAAGACTTTTACCAGGGTGAATATTCTGCTCATTATAAGTCTTGGGTTTATATTGGTCAAGATGGCCTGCCAGTTACTGGTCAACAAACTATCAATGGTAAAAAACTTTTCTTCTTCGGTGGTGGCGAACAAGCTATAGATAGATTTGCGTGGCACAATGGCAACACCTACTATTTCGATGAGAATGGCGAAATGGTTACCAATCAAACAGTCGAAATCACTCGTGGTAATTCTTCAATGTATAGCGGCTATCAGCCAGAATATAATGGTTGGATTCATATAAGCTCTGACGGAACTGCTGATGACGGTTACAAAAACATTAACGGCAGCAAATATGTCTATAAAAAAGATGCCAACGGTAAGTGGGATTGGGTGAAAAAAGAAGCTAGCTAATGGCTTAAAAATTTATTTTTCTAAAATTTAAGCTTCATCAATAAGAAAACGAGCAAATTTTCCTTGCTCGTTTTTTCATAGACAATTGTTTGCGTTTTAAACAAATCGTTAGAACCAATGGTTATTATAATAAAGCCTCAGCCAAAACTTTATCAAACCTATGAATATCACTATCTGTCCTGCACGTGTCCATAATTCTACTTCTCAATAAAGTCTAATATCCAGCATTTTCTGTAAACTACATAGTGATGGGCTGGCAAGGTTGAGAATAAATTTTAATTTTTCATCAACTAGTCTTTGTCCATCACGTGCAATCATTTATTCGTAAAAAGAACAATGTCTCTAATCGTTTTATATACTGCAATCGCTATCTCTGAAACTAGCGCAAAACTTAGTCATGAAAGCATGAATTCTAAATTTCTACTGCCTCCTTATTTTTGACAGTAGCTGTCAATAGCTCTGGCAGCAAAGTCTGCTGTGCCGATACCCCCAGCTTGATCAATACTAGTTTTAAAGCGATTGTCTCCTGCATACATTCGCCCAAGTCCAGCTAAGATTTCTGGGGTACACTCGTAAAAATGACTGCTGATGTAATCCTGCAAAACCCTAATTTGTTCCTGAACTTGGCTATCATCAGCCGCTAAATGCTTAAGCTGACCGATCTGAGCAAAGATCATCATGCCTTCCTGACTGATTTGGGCAAAATCTTTCTCTGATGTTCTGTCTTTGAATTCCTGATAGGCTGATGTATCTCCCCATTTTTTCTTAGCTTCTGCCTCGAAAGCTTCTAGCTCCGCTTTGTCAAATGCTTTAAAATTCATCATATGTCCTCCTTGTTTTTGCAGATTTCGGGCATAGACAATCAAATCATCCAAATGCTGGCGTCTAAGTTCCAAAAGCCTAATCTGGTCTGTCAAAGCAACAGCCCTGTCATAATGATTGCTGTCCAAAATCGCCTTAATATCTTTGAGAGAAAATTCTAGTTCACGAAAAAGTAAAATCTCCTGCAAGCGTTCCAATGCCCTATCGTCATAAAGCCGGTAACCTGCCTCTGTCGTTGCTGTTGGAGGCAAAAGTCCAACTGCATCATAATGATGTAAGGTGCGCACACTTACACCGCTTAGCTGGCTGACTTCCTTTACTGTTTTCATGAGTCTCGTCCTCCTCTCACAGACTATTGTAGACCCTTACGCAAGGTGAGGGTCAAGGGAAATTTTCAATTTTTTGTTATTTTCGGCATCTATTCAAAAATACCTCCGCTGTCTTGTATACATAGATGACAACTGACATATTTCAAGCAAACGAACTTTAGAATGTAATAAAAAAGAGGTTGAAGCACCAACCCCTTCAAGCATAGACCGAAGTACTACACCTCAATTCGATAATTTTATTATATCATAATCTTGTTATTTATTAACTTTTTCGTAAATAATCCACGACAAAACGCATGGAAGATGCTAATTGTTTTTTACCAGATTGGAACTTTTTTAAATAAGTTTTTTAGATATTTTTCACGAATCATACTCAAATAGAATTTCTTTCGCCTCACACTCATATTCTTCAACGTCACCTATTCCTCAGGCAGATTCGCACTAGCTAACTTAATCTATGCCATACCTCGTAAAGTTTTAATTGACATTTTTTTGTTTTATGCATGCACAATATCTCTTGGATATCACCCTATTTATCCTTTACTCTAATCGGTACTCGTCCCCAAGTTTGCTCTGCAATTTTTGGATTTCCCAGTTGGTAAACTCGGTCAGCTTTCTGGGTCAGAGCATCCCATGGCTGTGAGCCTATACGAGAGATAAGCTGGGTCTTATCTTTAATGTCGGCGAGGTGTTGGCGTCCCTGCTCCGTAAAACCAAGGATGTGGACAGCTTGGGGCAAATCAGCTTCACGCACACCTATTAAGATATAGGTCAAAAGGCGGCGCACACGCGCCCTAGTATAGCGTTTGGTAGCAACAGCTTCAACCAGCTCATCAACTGTGGTTGCTGTTTTAATAGCCCTATGAAGCCGACTGGCCAGTTCATCATTGACTTGGACAATGCTGGTCAGATCAGAATTGGTTAGCATCTGATACTTGAGTAAGCCAAAGTAATCCTCCCAAGTTACCTGTGGCTTATTGAGGATAGCGCTAGCGTTTGGTACAGTTTGCGCCACAAATTGGCTGTCACTCATATGCTGCCGAATAGCCGTCGCCGAAGCAATTCCCTGAGTTTTATTCTGTGAATGAAAACTAGCTCCCACGCGCTGGATAGGCTTCAATTGGATATTTTTTCCTGCACAAGCCTTGGCATAGGCCAGACCCAAGATATGATTGGGAGTGTTGCCTGAAAAATCGACATCAGCAAAATGTTTCCACATGAGCTGCGTTTTCTGAGGATAGCTGAGCTCATCGCTTAAGCTTGATAGATACTGCTCCATCTCCTCCTGCTTGTTCTTATAACTTTCAGAGAGCTTCTGGTAGTCTAACCTTTCTTCGCTACCAAAAGCTAGGGTGTCAATCCCCAATTGAGATAAGATAGCAACAGCTCCTTGGGCAAAGTAGTCAGCTGACTGAACAGCTACCAAAAAAGGAAGCTCAACAACTAGGTCGGCTCCATTTTCAAGAGCCAGCTGAGCCCGTGTCCACTTATCAATAATGGCAGGCTCCCCCCGTTGGACAAAATTGCCAGACATGGCAACGATTTTGACGCCGTCAGCTTGATTCAAAAGATATTTGTGTCCATTATGAAAAGGATTAAATTCTGCGATGATTCCTGTAACTGTCACGAAATCTCCTTTCTAGTTTTACTCTTTATCCCAGCAGCCAGGCTCCTGAAAACCAATAAACAATCAAATCCGCTACAAATACTAATGCTGCAAGAAAGATAAGTCCAGTCACTGCATAGTTGATGGGCTTTTTGTATTTTTTATAATAAGTATTGAACTTATCAATAAACACATGATGTTTATTAAACACGATTGCTAAAAGGAGAAGAAACAGCGGCGCTTGACTAATGAAAACCCACAAGAGGTTATACAAAATAGATAAGAGCAGATTATTGACTTGACCGGATAAAGCGAGAACCGCTAGGAAAGTTGGGTCAGTCAGAGCTGTAAACATCATAAAAACTGCCGCCGCATAAACACCTCTACTGTTCTTTTGACCACTCTCATTTTCCTTCTGTTCCTCAGTTGACAGACGCTTCATCCCCCAGACAGTCAGGATAAGGATAAGCGCTAGGTTAATCCAAACCCAGACAGTATTAGAAAAATTATCAATTGAACTGGCTAAGTCGGATAAACCTCTTCCAAGCAAACTTGACAGGATAAAGCCTAAAACGGCTGTACCAAAGAGAACCAAGCCTCCGTAGAGATAAGCCTTTTTCTTGGACAAACCAGCTGCCTGCATAGTGACAAGCAGCATCATACCGACAGGATCAATTCCAGCGAGTCCCAAGCTAATAACAAAAGCCAAATTATTCATAAGCTGTTCCTCCTTATTTTTCACACACAAAAAACCAGCGTTTGCTTGTCTCTGTCGGTGCTTCATCCTCAAAGTCTGCATAGACTTGCACCTTTTTAAAACCCGCCTGCTCCAGCAAGATATCGTAGGTCAACAGCTCATAAGTACGCTCTTCGTGAACTTCATCATAGCGGGTAAAGCGACCATCCTCGTCTTGAATGAAAAAGGTTAATTCATGGACAACCGAGTGCGGTGCCTCATCTTCATAAGTATCCCAGACCATAGCAAAATCTTCCGCATTTTCATGATAGGAATAGCCCGGAAAGACTTCGTCGGTCTGATAGGTCGAATGGACATCAAAAATAAAAGTACCACCGCTCTTCAGATGCTGGTAAACCTGTTCAAAAACATCACCAACCTCAACCTCATCCTGCATATAGCAGATGGAATCTGAATAGCAGGTCACATAATCAAATGTCCCGACCGACGACAAATCCAGCATATTTCCCTGCACAAAGGAAATATCAACGCCGGCTGTCTGCGCCCGCTCATCTGCAATATTCAACATTTCTTGGCTGAGGTCAAATCCTGTCACCTTCAATCCCGCCTGAGCAAAGCGTAGAGACTGGATCCCCGTCCCACAGGCTAATTCTAGGAGTTTTTTCTTATCTTTTGGAAAATGGCGGAGCGAAAAGTCCGTCCACTGATTATACAAGCTATCATCCATAATTGCATCGTAAACCGCTGCGAATTTTTCATAAGTGTTCATTTATTATCCTTGCCATGGTATAAAATAAGGTAGGGAAATCCCAACCTCTATTTTTTATGCCTGATAGGTCGAAACATCCACGGCTGGAGCTTCGTGCCAGAGTTTTTCAAGATTGTAGTGCTCGCGCTCATCTTCAGTAAAGATATGCACAACCACATCATTCAAATCCAAAAGAACCCAACCGGTCTTGCTATCACCTTCAATATGGCTGGTATCACCACCAGATTCCTTAACTTTCTCACGAATATTATCAGAGATAGCTTCTAATTGGCGGCTATTCATACTGCTAATAATAACAAAATAATCTGTCAGACTGGTCAAGCCAGCCAAATCTAAGGCAAGGATATCCTCACCACGTTTTTCGTCCGCAGCGCGGACAACCAGTTCTAATAATTCTTCTTTAATCACATTCATTCCCTTTCGATATAATACTCACTGCTAGCTTTTATCCTGAAAATACTGACAAAAGGTGTTATAAGTTTCCAAGGTTTGAGGAAAAATAGACCGCGCTTTATGAGCCAGATGTTCCATCGTATGGACTGTTTCATAGGCAACTGCTCGGTCTAAGTTCTGCTGCGCTAGAACACGCGCTTTCTCAACCAAGGGGAAATGGCGATTGCGCTCAATATAATCAGCCACATAAACAATCTTATCAAGAGTCCCCATCTGAGAGCTACCTACTGTATGAATTTCAATACTGTGCAGAATTTCTTGGTCAGTCACACCCAGATCCTCCTGGATTTTGTAAATACCAACCATACCGTGCCAGATATTATTGCCCCATTTTTTCAGCTCTGGATCCAATTGGTATTTGTCAATCAGGCGTAGAAATTCCTCATCCGGTAACTCTTTAGCATAATCATGCAAGAGCCCCGCAAGACCTGCCTTTTCAGTATCATAGCCATAGCGCTCTGCTAGTTGGATAGCGGCCTGCTCAACACCTAAAACATGTTCAAACCGTTTGGGACTCATGATTTGTTGCATTTTAATCAAAAGGCTGTTGCGGTCATAACCCTGACCTAAAAATTGTTCATACATTAGCGATAAAGACCTGCTTTCTTAATATAAGCTAGCACAGACTGCGGTAACATAAAATTAGGCGTATGCCCCACTTTAATCAGCTCCCGAACGGTCGTGGATGAGATGTCCATCAAAGGAACATCAACCCAAATGACCGGATAGGAAGTTCCCACCTTGTATTTGGGACGCTGGACTCCAACGAACTGCACCATCTCAACCAAGTCATCAATACGGTGCCATTTGGGCAAGTATTCTACCATATCAGCGCCAATGATGAAATAATAATCAGTGTCGGGATTGGCCTGCGTCAACAACTGCATCGTATCATAGGTATAGCTAATACCTTTACGCTCCAATTCAACCGTCTCAATATCCAGACCTTCAATACCGTTGATGGCTAATAATAGCATATTGAGACGGTGCTTTTCATCAATGGTCTCCTTCTTATCAACATGCGGTGGAATAAATTCTGGCATGAGCAGAACCTCGTCCAATCCTAATTGCTGACGCACCTGATCTGCGACAACCAGATGAGCATTGTGAACGGGATTAAAATTGCCGCCTAAAATACCAACCTGTTTTCGACCTGTTTCTTCGACTGTTTCCTCCAGCTCTACCTTGGTAAAGGGAGTTACTAAATCAAGTGCCATAGCATTCTCCTCGTATCTTATCGCCCTTCATTATAGCATAATTGCAGAGAAAAGAAAAAGGAACCGGAACAAAGAAGTTCTAGTCTCCTTTTTAATCTCTAACAAACATAAACCACACAGGAGTCCCTCACCCTACCAAGTCCAAGGCGAGGGCTTGTAATCTTCTGTGCGCTTCATAAAAGCATTTTTCTCATCCGC
>NZ_JBHSAC010000087.1:0-22615 GCF_042649885.1 Streptococcus dentapri
GTCACTTACAGTATAGTCCTTTTGGGCTTTTTATTGTCGTTGAAAATCAACTAGCACCACGAGTATGTTTAATATTTTTATTTACTGTTGAAATATTTTTAGTATTATCCGTATCATTCATCTTGTCAGAATCTAAAAATATCCCAAAAGGAAGACCAAACTGATCCACAGTTCTCATAGTAATCCAAGATTTCAAATTATCACAGCCTCCAGTAGGTACCAATGCAATATTTGCCTCTTGGAAGGTTTTATCTATTTCTCCATTTTCTTTCAAAACTTTACATAAGTGATTAAAGAAAATTATATCTGTCTTACCCTCTATTAAAATCAATGCTTTTGTTTCATTTGAAATTGGATCAGGTAAAACACCTAAGGTTTCTGTAATTTTCTGTAAAACCTTATCACTTCCATGACTAGCAGTGGGCAGTAGTCCACCAAGAGCTGGAGTATGAGTTGTTAAAATTATTTGAGTATTTTCCTTAGATGCTAACTCTAAAAAAGCTTCTATAAGTAATTTCTGGTGTGATGGGTGCTGAGATGTCTCTGGTTCTTCAAAAGCATAGATTATGCTCTTATTCCTTTCTGCTGCTGACAATTTTCTTTCTGCTTCTGCTCGAAAGAAATTTAGGAGAATTAAACGACGGACTCCACTCCCTCTTTTATTGATAGATATATCATCATCAGATTTTATTGATAATTTAAAAAGCGAATCAAACTTAGGTTCTGATTTAAACTCTGGAACTAATGAAGCAGCTAACTCCTCATCCATTTCTTGTAACTTAGCCAACGTACGTCCTGCTGTCTCAATTGCCTTTTGTTGAACTTCACTCTTTATTTTATTAATCTCAGCTTGCAGCTCTTGTAATGCTTGAGATACTGCAACTGACATAGGATCCGCAATCTCCTTATCAGAATCCGAACTACTCCTGTCCGATTGAAATAAGGCATAAATTGGCAAAAATGTCTCTATTACACCATATACTTTTTTAGCATCCTCTTTAGTAACCTCTAGTTCAACTTCTTTGGTTGTTAGATTTGCCTTAGAGCTCCAAATCGCTTTTCGAATAGAAACATTACTTCTTTTATCATAGCTATCTTCATCTATCTTTAAACTACTTGCACGCTTTTTTAAATCAGTCTGCTTTAGCGACAACAAATCATTAAAGCCATCATCTATGGGATGATTACAAATAATCTTAACTGCAGGTTTTGGTTTTGCTGACGAACATTTAAAGATTTTTTTAATCTCCAAATCACCATTAGAGTTTAAAAGCTTTTCTTCTTCCAAACTAGTTTTAGAAGACGCATCTACTATTATCTCATTGGGTAGTTCATCAAAGACACATGTTATGTAAATAGAGTCTTCAGTCACTCCAACAGATAAATCATCCCTTTCACAAACCACTAATTTATTATTGAAAAAAATTTCTAATGCTTCTAAAATTGTTGATTTCCCTGCATCATTCTTACCTATAAAAGCCGTTAAATCATCAAAGTTAACAATTGTTTCCGCTTTATAACCACGAAAGTTTTTTAATTTTAATTGCTTAAGTCTCATAATCCATCCCTTCCCCAAACTCTCTCACACTATTCGGCTCATTACTAAACACCGTGACGTGTCCCATTTTGCGGTTGTGTTTGGCTTCTACTTTACCATAGAGGTGGAGGTGAGCGCTAGGATTTTCTGCGACGTAGTGCTCAGCTTTTTCGACATGCTGGCCGAGGACATTGAGCATGACAGCTGGGGCGTGGAGGCGGATTTGAGGAAGGGGTGCGCCGAGCACGCCTAGGATATGGGTGTCAAACTGCGAAAAATCACAGGCTTCGATAGAGTAGTGTCCCGAGTTGTGAGGGCGCGGCGCGATTTCGTTGACGATGATGTCATCTGCTGTCGCAAACATTTCCACGCAGAGGGTGCCTGAGAGGTTGAGTTTCTCGGCAATTCTCACTGCCATGGCCTTGGCCTCTTCAGCTAGTTGGTCAAAAATGCGGGCTGGGACAATGGTTTTTGAGAGGATATTGTTGCGGTGGATATTTTCCTGCACTGGGAAAACCGTCACGTCCTTGCCATTGCCCGACACAATGACCGAGATTTCAAGGTCAAAGTCCACAAACTCTTCTAAGACACACTCAGCCGAGTTTGCTAATTGCCTAGCGGCAGCTAAATCGTCGCTGGTTTTGATGACGACTTGACCGTGACCGTCGTAACCGCCTGTGGCCGTTTTCAAGACGTAAGTCTTGCTCAAATCCAAATCCTCCAAGTCCAGACTGGAAGTCACGACCTTGTAAGGAGCGACCGTCACGCCGGCCTTGTTGGCGAGGAAATCCTTTTCAAAAATGCGGTTTTGCGAAATGCGCAGCAGGTCAGTCCCCTGCGGCAGCTGACCGTCCTTGATGACCGCGTCCAGTCCGTCAGCATCGACATTCTCAAACTCATAGGTCAGCACATCGCAGCACGCAGCCAATTGGCGCAAAGCGTCCACGTCGTCGTAAGGCGCCACAATCATGTCAGATACGCGTGAAGCGGGACAGTCCGCCGTCGGATCCAGCGTCACCACCTTGTGACCCATATAAACCGCCGCGATAGCCATCATCTGACCCAGCTGGCCGCCGCCGATAATGCCAATGGTTTTAGTCGAGTTCATCTGTTGAGGCCTCCGCAACTTTTCCTTGTTCCTCTGCGAAATGGGCTAGCGCTGCTGCCAAGTCTTGGTCTTCAATTGAGAGAATGCGCAGAGCAGTCAGGGTAGCGTTGGTAGCTCCCGCTTCCCCAATGGCCATAGTTGCCACAGGCACGCCGCCCGGCATTTGCACGATGGAGTAAAGTGAGTCAAGACCTGAGAGAGCACGCGATTTGATAGGCACACCGATAACGGGCAGCGTTGTTTTGGCTGCTACCATCCCCGGTAAGTGCGCTGCACCGCCAGCACCGGCAATAATGACCTTGATGCCGCGGTCACGTGCTTCCTCTGCATGTTTGAACATAAGGTCAGGTGTGCGGTGGGCAGAAACAACTTTTTTCTCATAAGCCACACCGAACTTGTCTAAAACTTCTGCTGTTTTTTGCATGGTGCTCCAATCGGATTTGGAGCCCATGATAATGGAAATAATTGGTTTCACGATTTTCTCCTTTTTCAAGCCCGCCGCTGTGTGGTATTTAGGGAAGTTTGTAGACCTTTGGGCTACAAACTTAGTCAGGGAGATTTCTAAGATGTGTTGCTAGCTTTTCCTCGACTTTTAAGAAAAGACGAAAAGAAAGGTGCAGCAACACACGTAAGAAAGCTCACGACGACCTCACAGCCTAAGGCGGGCTTGGTTTCATAGCGACCTGCGGTCGCTTATTGCTGTCGCTGTTAGTCTTTTATGGCCTTGCTTCCGATGTCATGTCGGTAAAAGAGGCCTGCTGTTTCTTGTTGGGCAAGTTTCTTATAGATTTTGTCCTGCGCAGCTGTGACGGTATCGGCTGTGGTGACTAGCATGTAGACACGGCCGCCATTTGACAGCAGCGCTTTGCTATTTTCCGCAAACTTAGCCCCTGCATAGTAGGTGATAATGTCGCCGTCGGTCTTTTCTGGTAAAGCCACGCCTTTTTCGTAGGCCAGCGGATAGCCATCTGAAGCGACCACCACACCGAGGGTCACACCCGCGTCTAGCCAAGTGATGCCAGGCTCCTTACCAGCCAAAATATCCGTGATGTTCTGCGCGAAGTCAGAAGTCAGGCGCGGTAAAATAATCTGAGTCTCGGGATCGCCAAAGCGGGAGTTGAACTCGATAACCTTAGGACCATCAGCCGTCAGGATAAGCCCCGCGTAAAGCACGCCCAGATAAGGACGGCCTTCCTTAATCATACCTTCAAGCACCGGCTTGACGATACTGTCAATTGACTGGTCAATCACGCTTTGAGGCAGGTGAGGCACCGGTGCATAAGCCCCCATACCGCCTGTATTTGGCCCCTTGTCACCGTCATAGGCACGCTTGTGATCCTGCGCCGCAGGCATGATATAGAACTTGTCGCCATTGACAAAGGCAAAGAGGGAGAACTCCTCACCGTCCAGAAATTCCTCGATAACCACACGCGCACCGGAGTCCCCGAACTTATTGTCCAGCAGCATCTCATGCGCTGCTTCGACCGCCTGCTCCACGGTTTCTGCCACGACCACGCCCTTGCCCAGCGCCAAGCCGTCCGCCTTGACCACGATAGGAGCGCCCTGCTTTTCGATATAAGCCTTTGCTTCCTCGAAGTCGGAAAATGTGCCATAGGCTGCGGTCGGAACGCCGTATTTGACCATGATTTCCTTAGCAAAATCCTTGGACCACTCCAGCTCCGCTGCTAACTTAGTCGGACCAAAAGCCTTAAGCCCCGCCTGATGAAAGTCATCCACAATCCCAGCCGCCAAGGCATCATCAGGACCGATAAAGGTCCAAGCAATGTCATTTTCTTTGGCAAAGTCAATCAGTTTAGAACGTTCGGAAATTCCGATATCAGCCAAATCCAGTCCATCAAGCGTCATACCATCATTTCCAGGAGCCACAAAGACCTGCTCCACCTGCGAAGACTCCAACAACTTCTTAGCGATCGCATGCTCACGACCGCCAGAACCAACAACCAAAAGTTTCATAGCTAAGATACCTCACCTTTAAGCAATAACAAGAGAGCCTCAACCCCCCCTTATTGATGAACGTAAAACACAAGTGGCATTTTACGAATTATATAGGAATATTATAACATATTTGTTCGGGAGTTTCACAATCTTAGACAAAAGAAAAGCCAGACGAGCAATATTCATCTGACTTTTACTTATTGAAGAATTCCCTTACCTACGCACGCATAAGTTATAGGGCGATGAACTTAATCAGTCTTACACATTTCTGTCATTATATCACGAAGGATAAAACAAAGTCGAGCGATACCTTCAAATAATTTTTTGAATTCTTTCAAAAATGGTTATCAATTTAGTGAGCTCTAGATTTTTTCTATAGTAGTTCTTGTTACGATAACATCTTTCTAAAAATTTATCTAAATCTTTTCTTTATACTTTAAAACAGATTCTGAACAATAAGCCTTTGATAAAGTGCACAAAGATAACAAGTCATTTACCTTCTTATATTTTTTGAATTTAGATACATCTGTCTGTTTCGCTAAAGTCGTTACACTTGCATTGACATTTTTTAATTTATTATTTTCTTCGAAAACATTGATAATAAATACACTGTTATGAGCACAAGTATTTCCAACATAACGTGCATTATCACCTAATTCTACTGCTTTTTTTAATGACTTTGATTTATTTTTATATTTAGAATAATAAAACTTAACAAATTTTATTAAACAACCATAATCCATATGTTCCAACAAAGCCCAATGAGGATCGTCACTTTTCTCTTTTCATACATATCATGTTGATAACGAAATTGTTTGAATTTTTTCTTTGTTAAATCGTAATACCTTTTGTATTCTTTAGATTTTTGAAATTTCTTTATAATACTATAACCATCTTCTTTAGGATTATTATTTATTAACCTTGAGAGCTCTGTTTTTATAAAATGTTCCGTATTAATCGAAATGGATAATAGCAAATTTCTAATTTGCATATCTATGGAAGCTAAATCTTTTAGATATTCAAAATCTAAGTTGACATACTTGCCATCTCTCTTTTTAAAATTCTTTCGAAAAGCTGCAATTTATAATAATAATTAGTATTATCAACAAAGGTAATCGCTTAACCTTTAGAAATATTACTAAAGGTCACTCCTTTTGCTTCCAAATGATTAATTAATTCAACATTATTAACTTCTTCTGTCTAGACATACTTTCTAATTGCTTACTATATTATTTTTCTTTATTATACCAAAAAAGCAAGCCTCTCGGCTCACTTCTTATATTTTATTTTCTCAAAACAACTTCCCAGTCACTGGTAAAACCCAAATGATGTAGATGAATATTGGATTGGTGTTTATCAAATAAGGCTCTTAAACGCGGAATAAAATGTTATTCCATTTGTCGCCATCAATATATAGTTGTTTAAGGGCGTATAATTGTGCCATGAGGCGGTTTTTTATTTTGATATTTTCAGTCATAAAAGGCGGAAGCTGACCAGGAATTTTTGTGAAACTTCTGTAATATAGTCTGCCATAATGCGCACAATAATTTCTGAGGACGACTGCAACTTCAAGGTAGGTACGAACTTGAGCTGTCTTTATGTTTAAGTCTTTAGCGATAAGACTTTGAAGGTCATTTGAACTATCGGCATAAAACTTAGAAGTCATAGCAAATGAGAAAAATTCAACTAAAACCTAGAGAAGAAATTCACCATTGTATTTGGATTGATGATGTTTATAAACAGGATCCTTTCTTCGATAGTTCAGTTCTTTTTCAAGATTGTCCATAAACTCGTCGTGCTTATGAAGCTTGTTAAAGTTCTCGTTATCTTTATAAGCCAAGACGCCATACTGTTCAGAATGATGGTAGGCAACTTGCGTTCTAAAATATAACTCAATGTCTTCAATATACGCCATTAATAGTAGCCTGAGTTCTGAGTCAAACTGATAAATGCTGTAAACCTTTTCTAAAGATATTTTGCTACTGTCATATTTTTGGGCCTCTTCATCTCTGAAAGGTAGAAAATAAGCAGTTAGCCGATAATAGTTGATACGTTTCAGGATATTAATAGCATATTCCTTAGAGATGATTTCTTCGCACCCGTGCTCAACTAGTTTAGCTACCTGCTCTTCAAAAGTCTTAAATTCTTTGATTTCCATTTAATCACTCATATAAAAAATGTCCACCTTGTCACATCAGGGAGAGGTGGGCGGTCCTATTAATTTTATTGTATTAAAAGTATTTGAAAAAAAAACAACCCTCCCCCACTCACTTCTTGTCAATAGCTTTTCTATGCCCACCTTGACAGCTGCAATGATTGGTTTCTCATCTCCAATAGAGCACACATTGACCAACGCAGTAGCGCCATCAGTTCCTGAAATTTCCACCAAACGTTTTGGCTTACTTTTCTATTCGTGTAAAAAATGGGTTAACACACCCAGTATAGAAAAAACTCCCTAAGTGCTGAACAAAAAAGACAGAGCAAAAAAGTTGTTAGGCTCATCTGAAACTGAAAGCTATAAAAGTCTTTGACTATTGCTATGGAGGCTTCTATGCTTGATACTGGGCAAAAACAAGACACCCAACCTCTGAGTCCCTTACCCGTTAGATTTTGTATCCAACTTTTTGGGGCAGTTCACTCTCTGGCTGGGTGTTTTTTACTAATTAATTATAAGCAATAACTTAGTTAAATGACACGTGAACGTGATCATAATGGTTAGCGGTAGCATCGCCACGATCTGGCATTGGATTCCATTGGTTAGCCGGTCCATAGATGTTATCAGTTGGAGCGTAGAATTGTTGCTCCCAGATAACGTATGAGATACCGTATTCACCGCTTGTTGCTTTGGCGGCTGCATCGGCAGCTACTTGGTCGCCGAGGTCTGAACCTTGAGGAACCATGACATCAACCGCCTTACCTGAACCATGGTCACCGCTGTCACCTTCACGGACAGTACCGATGTCAGTAACACCGTATTGGTTAGCAATATCTGTTGCATAAGCGGCTGCATTTGGTTGCAATCCATCTGTATTAACGTCTGCACCTGCTCCTGTTGCTTGAACTTCAGCTGGTGCTGGATTTTGCTCAGCTACTTGTTCTTCGGTAACTGGTGCTTCTGATTGAGCAGTTAGGTCAGAAACCGTTGTTTCGGCTTCGCTTGTTTCAGTTTCAGAAGCCGGAGCTACTTCGGCGGTTGAAGCTTGCTCTGCCACCGCTGTTGCATCAACTTGCGCGTTAGCATCAGCTGCAGTATCAACTGCTGGTGCTGAAGCTACTTCAGAAGTTGCCGGCGCTTCAACAGCTGTTTCAGATGTTTGTGCTTGTTCAGATGGTGCTACTTCTGGCTGTGCAACGGCAGCTTCCGAACTTGCTGCTGGGACTTCGCTTGAGGCAGGTGCTTCGATGTCATCCAAAGAAGTTGTTGTATCACCAACAGTGACTTCATTAGTTGAAAAATCAACAGAAGCTGATTGATCAGTGTTAGCACCTTCAATCGTAAGGCCTGTAGCATTATGTTGAGCATCATAAGTGGCAGTGATCACTGTATCTGGGAAAATCACATTGATGTCAGCGATTTGATTGACCTTGGCCAAAACATTAACATCAATAGACATGGCTTCTGCGATTGTTCCGAGGGTATCACCGTATTTTACAGTATATGTTGAATTATTATCTTGATTTACTAAATCAGTTTGTACTTCTTCAACTGAACGAGCTGCCCAGTTTCCTACTTGTTCCTCAGCTTGTGCTTGTGCATTAAATGATGCAAAAACGGATAAAGCGAGGGTTGAGGCTAATAGCATCTTTTTATTAAATTTCATAATATGTTATAGTCCCTTTCATTTTCAAGATAGTAACTATCCTATCATAAATTTTTGCAAAGTCACCCCCAGATGCTTGCTTTAAAGAAAATAACTTATTGTTGTAATGTGTTGTCTTATTTGTAATATATCACTAGTTTTTGATATTGCACAAAAACCTATCATAATCACTTTACACCGCTATATAAAAGAAGGAAGAATAAGCTTAAAAAAGAGTGGCACAAAAATCGCAATTTCGATTTTGTGGTCCCACTTTCTGCACAGTTGATTAACTTGGCCGCTATCACTTGTTTAGTAAGGGATAGCAGCCAATCAATCCTTTCGTTAATCTGCTAAAGCTAGAGCAAAACGAAAAAGGCAGGACTTTTGTCCCAGCCTCTTTTAGGATAACTATCAACAAATAATCAGTGGCGGAAATGTCTCACTCCAGTAAATACCATAGTGAGGCCGTATTGGTCAGCCATGTCGATGGATTCTTGGTCTCGTACGGATCCCCCTGGTTGGACGATGGCCTGGATGCCTGCTTTAGCGATTTCTTCAACGTTATCTGCAAAAGGGAAGAAGGCATCACTGGCAAGAACCGCACCATCAAGGCGATCTTTAGCTTGGTCAATGGCGATGCGAACAGAAGCCACACGGTTGGTCTGACCAGGACCGACGCCAAGTGTCATATGATCGTTGGTCACAATGATACCATTTGATTTTACGTACTTAATGGCCTTCCAAGCAAACTCAAGAGCGGTCGCTTCCTGCTCGCTAGGTTGGCGTTTAGTGACAACTTTCCAGTCAGCTGGGATTTCTTTAATAACATCTTGATCTTGCACAAGGAGACCGCCGACAACACCGGTGTATTCCTTTTCAGTTTCGCTGGCTGCTTGAGCAGTAAAGGGCAGTTCAAGGATACGTAAGTTTTTCTTTTTGGTTGTGAGAATAGCTAACGCTTCATCTGTATAGCTTGGTGCGATGATGATTTCAAGGAAGATAGCATGCATCTTTTCAGCTGTCACTGCATCAACTTGACGGTTGAGAACAACGATACCGCCGAAGATAGAAACAGGGTCGGCTTCATAGGCATAGTCCCAAGCAGTCTCAATGTCGTCAGCCTGACCGATACCGCATGGATTCATGTGCTTGAGCGCTACAACAGTTGGACGATCTTTGAAATCACGGATAATACGAATAGCGGCATCAGCGTCACGGATATTGTTGAAGGACAAGTCTTTACCATTAAGCTGTTTTGCAGAGGCGATAGAGTAGTCTGTTGGCAAAGCTTTTTGATAGAAATCTGCATCCTGCTGCGGGTTTTCACCATAGCGCATGGGCTGCTTAAGGTCGTAAGTCAGTGTCAGTTTTTCAGGTTTGGTTTCACCGACTTGAGTTGTGAAATACTCAGCAATCAAAGCATCATAGGCTGCAGTGTGGCGGTAAACTTTTGCTGCTAAGCGTTGGCGCATTTCAAATGTCGTCTGCCCTACGTCAGCCAATTCTTCCAAAACGGCTGCATAATCTGCTGGATCAACCACAACGGTCACGCTAGCATGGTTTTTAGCTGCCGAACGCAGCATGGAAGGTCCGCCAATGTCAATGTTTTCAACCGCATCAGCGTAAGTCACATCTGGCTTTAAGATTGTTTCTTTGAATGGGTAAAGGTTAACCACAACCAAATCAATTGGAGCAATATCATGCTCTTTCATGGCATTGACATGGTTGTCAAGGTCACGGCGAGCCAGAAGACCGCCATGAATCTTGGGATGAAGGGTCTTGACACGTCCATCCATCATTTCTGGAAAACCGGTCACATCATCAATCGCGATAGTATCAACTCCTGCTTTATCAAGGGCAACCTTGGTTCCGCCGGTTGAAATGATGTCCCAACCGAGATTTTTGAGTTCTTGGGCAAATTCAATAATGCCTGCTTTATCTGAGACACTGATTAGTGCACGTTTTGTCATTTTTTCTCCTTTGTTAAAATGAATTTTCGATTATCTTTTTTTTCATAAATATCCTACTACCATTCAACTTCATAAGCAATATAGTCATATGAAAATTCATAGCCTAATTTTTTAGCTAAATCTAATGAATCTTTAGTGTGAGCATCCCAACTAGGGTAACGATTTTGCTTTAAACACTCTAGAATAAGTTGAGCTGCTACAGCTTTTGCTAATCCTTTTTGTCTAAAATCTGAGTGGGTATCAACTTCAATTTCAATGCCATCTTTGTATGTTGAGTAGGATGAGGCACCAGACACAATCTGATTCTCACAAACAATAACATAACCCAATCCCAACCTCAAAAATTCTTCAATATCCTTGTAGTTAGCAACTAAATCTTGTGACCACTCTGGCTGAAGACATTGTTCATAGAGATTTCTATCAATTGGCTTGATTTTAAAAACTTCAGATAAATTTAAAATATAACTTTTCAATTGTTCACTATCAAAGACCGTATCTTTCTTTGTTGCGTAACGAGTAAAAGGGTGAGCAATATCAGCATACGATTCTTCAATCAGTTGTATCCAATTCCTATCCTTAGGAACCAAAATGATATTTTCACCACGACAAACCTCTATTAAAGAAATTGTTGGTTGTCCAGCTAGAAAACCAAATGAAGAACATCTGCCAATTTTGGCAAGAGCAGACCTTGGATTTTCCACATCATCGACTAACACTTCTCCCATTACACCTTGTAAACAAGACCATATAAGTGTTTCTTCCCAATCCTTAAAAAGATTAACAAGCTGTGTTCCCATTACTTTCTCTCCACTCCCAATCCAGTCAATACTTGCGGATAGAGGATATACTCTGCCTCATGAATGCGAGCTTCAAAGCTTTCAATGGTGTCATCAGCCAGACGAGGCACACGAACTTGTTTAATTACTTTTCCTGTGTCAACGCCGCTGTCCACCCAGTGAATAGTGACACCACTCTCAGCTACGCCAGCTTCCCAGGCATCTTGGATGCCATGAGCTCCCGGAAATTCAGGAAGGTAAGCTGGATGAATATTGATGATGCGGCCCTCATAAGCCTCTAACAAGATCGGTCCGACAATTTTCATATAGCCTGCCAGACAAACCAAATCAATCTGGTACTCCTCCAAGAGGTCAACGATAGCCTGCTCATAGGCCGCCTTATTGTCAAATTCCTTGAGCTCAAAAGCGTAGCTTTTAATACTCAGATTTTTAGCGCGCTCCAGCACATAGGCATCACGGTGATCAGAGAAAACAAATGCAACTGGGAAGTGCTCGGCGATTACTTGAAAATTTGTACCAGACCCACTGGCAAATACAGCAATCTTTTTACTCATTATTTTATCACCACACTTGCGTCGACCTTCTTCACAATACGTCCAAGTTCATAAACAGGCTCGTCAATAACTTCCTTGACACGCTCAACCTTATCTGGACTGACAGCCAGCATGAGACCGATCCCCATGTTGAAGATTTCAAACATTTCCTCGTGCTTCAGCTCGCCGTATTTTTCAAGGGCTTTGAAGATCGGCAGAATCGGAACCTTGTCTTCTTCAATTTCAGCAGCCAAATCATCTGCAAACATACGCGGCACATTTTCGATAAAGCCGCCACCTGTGATGTGGGCGATACCATTGACCAATTCTTCCTTAATCAATGGCAGAGCTGCTTTGACATAAATACGTGTCGGTTCAAGCAGAACATCTTTTAGTTTTTTGCCTTCCAACTCTGGCAGTTCTTCTTCACCAGTATAATCTGCAAAGACACGGCGAACAAGTGAATAGCCGTTTGAATGGATACCGCTGGAAGCAAGTCCAAGGAGGATATCGCCCTCCTTGACTTTGGAACCATCGATGATTTGGCTTTTTTCAGCCACACCGACCGCAAAACCGGCCAAATCGTAATCATCTTCGCCATACATACCAGGCATTTCAGCGGTTTCACCACCGATAAGACCAGCACCAGCCTGCACACAACCTTCGGCTACCCCAGCAATGACCTGCTCTAATTTAGCGGGTTTATTTTTACCAGTTGCTACATAGTCGAGGAAGTAAAGGGGCTCAGCGCCAGCTGCAATGATGTCATTGACACACATAGCTACGCAGTCCTGACCGATAGTATCATGCTTATCGTATTTGATGGCCAACATAAGTTTGGTTCCTACGCCATCAGTTCCTGAAATGAGGATTGGTTCTTTGACACCGATTTGAGACAGATCAAACGTTCCGCCAAAACCACCGAGAGCTCCCATAACACCGGCACGCTCCGTACGTGCGACGTGTTTTTTAATGCGCTCAACAACTTCGTAACCAGCTTCAACATCTACACCCGATTGGGCATAAGCATTTTTAGACATAATATAAGATACCAAGAACGCCGAAGAAAGCAACCGAATTTAGCCTCACCACTGAGAAATCCTAATTTTAGTAAGAGCGGTCTAAATTCCAAGCTTTTTTCTATCTGGGTTCAATTCCTTTCTTTATTTGAAAATAACAAGTGCTAAACTTAACCTAATCAAGGCTATCTGCCTTAATAAAAACTCGTCTTTTCCTTTAAACTTTGTAGATAGCGCTCTTCGTAATCGTAGAGCGGTGTTGGGTAATCGCCATCAAAATAAGCAACGCAGAGACCGCCATTAGGGGCATCTGTATCAAGACCGATGGAATCAATTAGCCCATCAATGGACAGGTAGGTCAAGGTATTGGCGCCGATGATTTCACAGGTTTCTTGGACCGTATGATTGGCAGCAATTAGCTCTTTACGTGTTTGAATGTCAATCCCATAGAAACATGGATAAGCAAGAGCAGGACTGCCAATAGCAACATGAACCTCAGTAGCACCAGCTTCTCTCAAGAGCTGAACAATTCGCCGTGAAGTCGTTCCGCGAACAATTGAGTCGTCAACCATCACCACACGTTTTCCCTTAACCACACCTGAGACGGCAGAGAGCTTCATGCGGACACCTTGATCGCGCAGTTCTTGTGTCGGTTGGATAAAGGTGCGTTGAGTATATTGATTCTTGATGAGGCCCATTTCATTGGGCAAACCTGACTCTTCGGCGAAGCCCATGGCTGCTGAGAGAGAGGAGTTGGGCACACCGACAACGATATCGGCTTCGTAAGGAAACTCCTGCGCCAAGCGCTTGCCCATCTTTTTACGGGCGTTGTGAACATTGACACCTGCAATGATTGAATCAGGACGAGCAAAATAGATATACTCCATTGAACAAATAGCCAATTGGGTATCTGTGGTATAGTGGTCGTACTGAACACCATTATCATCAATAATGACGATTTCGCCCGGCTTAACATCACGAATCCACTTGGCACCGATAACTTCAAAGGCGCAGGTTTCCGAGGAGACAACTAGGGCACCGTTGGACATTTGACCTATAGATAATGGACGAAAACCATTAGGATCCAGAGCAGCAATTAACTTATCCTCCATCATAAGTAAGTAAGCAAAGCCACCCTTTACCGTTGCCAGAGCTTCTTTGACCTTATCCATAAAGTCTGCTTTTTGGCTATGACGAATCAAATGCGCTAAAATTTCCGTATCTGAGGTTGATGAGAAAATGGCCCCCTTATCTTCCAGTTCACGGCGCAGGGAGACTGCATTGGTCAAATTACCATTGTGAGCTAGACCGAACTGCATGTCGTGAAATTTAAAGTGGAAGGGTTGGATATTATCAATATAAGCTTCACCTGCTGTTGCATAGCGAACATGCCCAATAGCCGCTTTGCCTGTCAATTTCTCTAGATTATTAGGATTTTTAAAAACTTCGGAAACAAGGCCAGTATCACGGTGACGGTAGAGCTTTCCTTGATTATTAGAAAGAATGCCAGCTCCTTCTTGACCGCGATGTTGCAAACTGTGCAGTCCAAAGTAGGTCACCTGAGCTGCCTGAGAATGTCCCCAAATACCAAAGAGACCACATTCTTCGTTGAGAGATTTTACTTCGTATGTCATTATTAATTCCTTTTGGGGAGTGAGATTGAACTTCTGTTGTATACAACTCCTCCGATTTATTCTTATTAGAGGGGGTGTTTTATTTTTATTCCCCTGTAAAGTAGCGCACCGCACTTTCAAATAGATGTTGATCTTTATTTCCTGGGATGTTTTTGAAAAGACCATTTTCATAGCGTTCTGAGTGTCCCATTTTACCAATGATCTGCCCATTCTCGCTGGTAATGCCTTCGATAGCATGGCTAGAACCGTTAGGATTGTAACGACTGTCCATACTTGGTTGACCTTCAAAATCAACGTATTGACTCCAGATTTGACCATTGTCGCGAAGCGCTACGAATTCCTCTGCCGTTACGACAAATTTCCCTTCACCGTGGGATACTGGAATAGCATGAATATCACCGACTTCAACCCCAGCCAACCATGGAGAGTTTGTGTTAGCGATACGAGTTTCAACCATTTTAGCAACGTGCTGGTTGGCATCATTGTAAAAGAGGGTTGGACTGGTCTCGCTAACCTCTTCAAAATTACCATAAGGTAGGAGACCTGATTTGACCAGAGCTTGGAAACCATTACAGATGCCGATAATAAGACCGCCACGTTCAATAAAGTTATCGATCGCCGTTCTTACTTTTTCATTGAGCAAAATATTGACGATAAACTTGGCTGAGCCATCTGGTTCATCAGCAGCTGAGAAACCGCCAGAAAAGAAGATGATATTGGCTTCTTCAATATTAGCCACCATAGCGTCAACTGAATTAGCGATAGCAGTCTCATTCAAGGTTACAAACGGTACCACCTTGACTTTAGCGCCTTCTTTTTCAAAGGCCTTGGCTGAATCGTATTCTGAGTTGGTTCCCGGAAAGACTGGGATGTAAACCAGAGGTTGATCAATCGTTTCTTTGGCTCGTTTAGTCATCTCTTTAGTAAGAGCTGGAACTTCTTGCCTTTCTTTGACTTGATCAAATTCTGTTGGGTAGACCTCTTCTAATTTGCCTTCAAAGGCCTTGAGCAAGGTTGCACCAGATAGGTTAACACCATTGATAGTAAGATTAAAGCCAGCTACCGTTTGCCCGATTTTAACTAGGTTAGGAATTTCTTCTTGTGAGGTAAAAATGAAGCCCCCGAGCTGGGCGGTCAAGCTATTTTCAAGCTCAGAGAGTTCTACAACAGCACCAATGCGGTTACCGAAGCTAGCAAGAGCCAGACTTTCAAGAACTCCCCCATACTTAACTGCTGAAGCAGAGATGATTGTATGATTGTCTTGAATAGACTTAAACTTAGCAAAGTTAGCCTTGATCAGATCAAAATCAATATCTTCTGAAATGGGTTGACCCGGAAGATAGTAAATATTTTCACCGGCAGTTTTAAATTCTGGCGAGAGCACTCTGCGACTATCTGCCGTTGTTACCCCAAAAGCAACCAACGTCGGCGGTACTGTCAATTCTTCAAAGGTACCAGACATGGAATCCTTACCACCAATCGATGGCAGACCCAATTGAATCTGAGCTTCAATGGAACCAAGTAAAGCCGAAACAGGTTGACCAAAGCGATCAGCTTGTTTATCCATACGTTGGAAGTATTCTTGGTAAGAAAAACGAGCTTGAGACCAGTTGGCCCCTGTTGCTACCAAGCGAGCTGTCGCCTCAATCACAGCATAAGCCGCTCCATGATAAGGCGACCATTCAGCAATATGAGGATTATAGCCCTGAGCTATGACAGATGCTGTTGTCGTTACACCATTTTGAACTGGTAACTTTTGAACAGAAGCTTCAGTAGGAGTCACTTGGTAACGACCACCGATCGGATGATTGATAGTTGAACGGCCAACTGAGGAGTCAAAAAGGGTTTGAAGGCCTTTTTGGCTGGTGTGATTAAGGTCAGACAAGACCTTGATGGTATCTGCTTTAAGTGTCGCAGCTGATGTTGTACGAACTTCTGGAAGTTTGATATCTTTATCAACGACCTTAGCATCTACAACCACACGAACCCCATTGGTGTCTAAGAAAGAGCGGTCAATATCTACAATAGTCTGACCAGTCCATGTCATGACAAGACTCGGTTTCTCAGTTACTGTCGCAACAACTAAGGCATCAATATTTTCTTTGTGACATTCTGCAATAAATTGGGTAGCATCCTGAGGAGCGACCACCACAGACATCCGTTCTTGAGATTCTGAAATAGCAATCTCAGTCCCGTTTAAGCCTTGGTATTTGAGTGGGATCTTGTCAAGATCAATTTCAAGTCCGTCAGCTAATTCACCAATGGCGACACAGACACCGCCAGCGCCAAAATCATTGGATTTTTTAATTAGTCGCGTCACCTCACCTTTTCGGAAGAGGCGCTGAATCTTGCGTTCCTCGATAGCATTTCCTTTTTGGACTTCTGCCCCGGCTGTCTCCACCGATTCAACAGTTTGAACTTTGGATGAACCCGTCGCACCGCCTACGCCGTCACGGCCTGTTTTCCCGCCCAAAAGAATAACCAAATCACCTGCCTCTGGTTTTTCACGGATGACATTTTCTTTTGGAGCCGCACCTACAACCGCACCAAGTTCCATACGTTTGGCAACAAAACCGGGATGGAAATATTCTTTGACATAGGTAGTTGCCAGTCCAATCTGGTTGCCATAGGAAGAATAACCGTGCGCTGCTGTTTTGGAAATGACCTGCTGAGGCAATTTACCAGCACGTGTTTCTGCGATGGGTTTGGTAATATCTCCAGCTCCCGAGATACGCATAGCCTGATAAACATAGGAACGACCTGATAAGGGATCTCGGATAGCTCCGCCAATACAGGTAGCGGCCCCACCAAATGGCTCAATTTCTGTTGGATGATTATGAGTCTCGTTTTTAAACATGAGGAGCCAAGGTTCTTTAACACCATTGACATCCACCTCAATCTCTATCGAGCAGGCATTGATTTCATCCGACACTTCCATATCATCCAATCGCCCATTAACCCGTTCGTAGCGGCCAAATATGGTCGCCATATCCATAAGAGTTTGGGGCTTTTCAGAGCGCCCCAATTCCTTACGCATGGCAATATATTTGTCGTATGTTGCTTGTAATTGTTTCTCAAATTTAGACGCTGAGAAATCAATGTTTTTCAACTCTGTTTCAAAAGTCGTATGACGGCAATGATCTGACCAGTAAGTATCCAATACTTTTAGTTCGGTCTCTGTCGGTACACGTCCTAATGACTTGAAATAATCTTGAATAAAGAGAAGGTCGTCCACCTCCATGGCTAGCCCTTGCTCAGCCTTGTAACTAGCAAAGTCTTCAGCCGTATAGGTTTTAAAGAAATCCAAATCAGGAATAACCTTATCAGATTCTGAAAACTCTTGACGAGTGATGCCGCTAGTAATATCTTTAAAGCGGGAATCCACTGGATTAAGTAGATAGTTCTTGACTGCAGTCAATTCATCAGCAGCAATATCCTTGTTTACAAGATAAAGTTGGGCGGTATTAACAGCAACATTATGAGAGCTTCCCAATAAAAGCAAGGCTTCTTGGGCAGAGGCTGCACGTTGGTCAAATTGTCCCGGCAGGCTCTCGATGGCAAAGAAGGCATAATCTTCAAGTTCCGCCTCAAGGACAGTTTTATCCAGAAGCTTATCAGTAACCTGTTCAGAAAAAATATGCTTCTCGGCACGCGCAAACAGGTTTTCTGCTAAATTAAAGACATCATAAACCTGCACAATACGCAGATTAGACAAGGTTTTAAGCTGTAAGTTATGCGTCAACCCTTGAGCCAACGACTGCGATTTCACTTGAAAATCTGCTTTTTTCTCAACGAAAATACGTTTATCCATAATTAAGATACCAAGTCCAATAAGGAAGCGACTTTAAAGTAGGGGACCGTCTGAAAATCCTGGTTTCAGAAATGGGCTGTCTTTTTAACAAGCTTCCCGGAAGGGTTCAATTCCTTTCTTTATTATAAGATTATAAGCGGA
Source organism: Streptococcus dentapri (assembly GCF_042649885.1). NCBI lineage: Bacteria > Bacillati > Bacillota > Bacilli > Lactobacillales > Streptococcaceae > Streptococcus > Streptococcus dentapri. Next base: position 18,310 of record NZ_JBHSAC010000087.1, read on the forward strand.
TATGAAAGTTAATTATCAGTTAAAAGTGATAATTGGGAGTACTGTGTTTTTTCGATCTTTCTTATTCCAGATCTTTCAATTTTTCCAAAACAAGCTCATAAATACTAATTAAATCACCAAGATCACGACGAAAAACATCCTTGTCCATGTGATTGCCTTCGTCATCCCAGAGACGACAATTATCAGGAGAAAATTCATCTGCTAAAATAATTTTGCCATCCTTATCAAAACCAAACTCCAATTTGAAATCAATGAGTTGAAGATCAATTTGGCTAAACCAGTTCTTTAACAGCTCATTGATCCGGCGTGTCTCTGCCTTGAGAAAAGTAATCTGTTCATCATCGGCAATTTTCAGAAATTTAACATGTTCATCATTGATAAAAGGATCATCCAAGTCATCATTTTTATAGTAAAATTCGACGATAGGTTGTTCAAGCCTAATTCCTTCTTCAACACCAAAGCGCTTAGAAAAAGAACCTGCCGTCACATTACGAAGGACAACCTCCAAAGGGATAATCGTCACCTTCCTATTTAGCTGTTCTATTTCTGATAGTTGTTTAACAAAATGAGTCGCTATACCTGCTGCATTTAACTTTTGAAAAATTAAAGACGAAATTTGATTGTTCAGCACTCCCTTGCCTTCAATGGTTTCCTTGCGAGCTCCATTGAGCATGGTTGCTTGGTCTTTATAAACCGAAACAATTAAATCTTCGTCTTCTGTGTCATAAATATCTTTGGCTTTACCTGTATAAATCAGTTGTCTTTTCACTAAAATGTTCGCCTTTCATTTCACTTTAGCTAAATTTTAACATAGAAAAAATAGTTTATCAAGATTTTACAGACTATACATCCTTTTAAAATATCATCGTTCGTGTTTTCTTGTCTTTAAAAGAAAACTACCCAAAATAAGGATTTTCTTCTATTATATACACACCATACACCAAATATACACCAAAAGCGAAGACCCAGAGTCTTCGCTTTGCTAATTCTATTATCAATGTAAGCCCATAAGTCCTAATCGTACTAAGTGCGCTCGATAATTTGGTTTATCACTAACTTTTTGACCCGCATCAATTTTAACAATGCGACTGGCATGATAAGAAATACTGCCACGGTGAGCTACAAAAACCATGGTACGATCAAGCTGTGCTAGATTTTCAATCACCTTGCCCTCAGTGTCACTATCTAAACCACTAGTAGCTTCATCAAAGACAAGAATAGGCTGTTTGGTTAAAAGAGCACGTGCAATCGCTAAGCGTTGCTTCTGTCCACCAGATAAACCGCCATCTTCGGAAATTTGTGTCTCAAAACCAAGAGGCATGGCCTTAATATCATCTAAGATTTCAGCAGTTTCACAAGCCTTAATCAACTCTTGCTCGTCAGCTTGGGCTTCAGTCCCAAGTAAAAGATTATCTAAAATGGTTCCGGTAAAAATATAGGATTGTTGTGGAACATAGGTCACCAATTGACGTAACTGTGGATAACTCACAGCTTGATCGTCTATATAGACTTGGCCATCATTCACTTTATAATATCCCGCTAAAATCTTAGCGAGAGTGGTTTTTCCAGAACCACTTTTACCCATCAAGGCAATTTTTTCCCCTCGCTTAACCGACAGATCAATACCACGTAAAGTTTCTTGCTGATAACTAAAACGATGACTAACACCTGTTAAGCGTAATGCTTGGAAATGCGTTTGATCTTGTTGATCTTTTTCTTCCTTATCTACAACATATACTTCCTGCAGACGATTATTAGCCACCTTGGCTTGCTGCAGTTTCTCCTGTAAATTGATAATATTGGTCAGAGGCGTTGTGAAATAGTTGAGCAGCATATTATAGGTAATCAGCTGACCAACCGACAGTTCCCCCTGCATAACTAAATGAGCTCCATACCAAAGAATTAAGATATTAAACACTAATTGGACAATCATCTTAAGGCTGGTTTGAATAGCTTCCCATTTGCTTCTCTTGAGAGATTTATTTAAATAATCGTCAAATTTACCTTCAATAGTAGCATAGCGCCGTTCTTCAACACGCAGAGACTTCAGAGTTTCTATTCCTCGTAAATCATCAATAATAACCGTGTTGACTTGGCTGTTGGATTCCATCACTTGATAATTTTGCTGCTCAAAAAGTTTTAAGAAAGTGAGAATAACCAAACCATATAGAGGAACAGCAACCAAGGTCAAGCTGAATAACTTAGGACTCTGAACAAACAGTGTCACCGCTAAAGTAATCACAATGGTCAGGTCCAAAAAGAGTGTGAGAATGGTTGAAGCCAGGGCATCAATAATCGTACTAGCATCACCAAAGCGTGAGGTTATCTCTCCGGTCCGCCGAGAGGTAAAGAAGGTCATCGGCAAGGACAAGACATGTTTGATATAAGGGAGGATAACTTGAGCAGATAGATAATTACTTAGCCTATTTAATAGGTAGGTCTGGAAAAAATATAAAACCTGTTGCCCCAAATAGGCAAAGCATAACCCCAGAGACACTAAACTCAATATGGAATACAGGGCCCTTGGAATCAGTGTATCTAACATAGCTTGTAGGTAGTAAGAACCGACAATATTGATGACGGTTACCATAAAACTCAAAGCAATGATGAGAGCAATCAAACCCTTCTTTTTCAGTAAATGGGGAACAAAAGAGAGCAGCCCCTTCATTTTTTCCTGATGAATTTCATAGGTCTCACTCGGTTCAAAAAAGAGGGCGACACCTGTCCATTCTTTTTCAAACGCATCGCGGGTTAGCTTGATGAGCTTCTGACTAGGATCGGGATCTCCAATAATAATCCTTCCATCTTTTTGCCCAAATACTGTGTAGTAATGTTGCAGGCTCTTATCTTTAACAACGTGAACAATAAAGGGATAACTTAAATGATCATCATCAAAAAGTCCCATATCAGCACGAATGGCCCTGGTTCTCAGCCCGAGACTCTGTGCTGCCCTAACTAAGCCCAGAGCTGAGGTTCCCTCACGAGAAGTCTGAGCTAATTCTCGCAAATGGGCCAAGCTGTAGCTAGAACCGTAATTTTTTAAAATCATGGCCAAGGCAGCCACACCACAGTCACGCTCATCCACCTGAGGAATATAGGGATAGTTTCTCAAGATAACCCCTTTCTTTTTAGAATAATTTGTTATTGCTATAGCTTAGTGCTTAGCGAATAAACATACCTAGAAACAATACTAATGTTAGAATATTTAATAATTTTCTCACTATTCTTCACTCCTTTCATTATTTTATGTATCTCTATGATACCTATTTAAAGCATAAAAAAATAGTGACATCTCTGTCACTACTAAAGACCATCTTCAGATTTTTCCTGTTGTAAGCCCTCAGACAAAGCCGGATCTCCTAGTATACTCGCTAATGAAATGGCTTGTTCATAAAGTTCTTCAGCTTTTTCTCGATCTGATTCAGCATGAAGGTAGTACTTGGCTTCAATCATTAGAATACTTGGTTTATAAGTAGGCTGTTGAATTGTATTAATTAATAGATGAACTTGCTTTATAATAGGTAGCATTCCCTTATAATCATCATGCAACATGCGAACCCCAATAAGATCCATGAGGGTGGAGAGCAATTCAATATTAATCAATTCATCCGTAGTTGCTTCCTGCTTTAAGAGCCGTCTTTCAATCTTAGCGAAAAGTTTCTGGTCGTAGTATTTTTGCCTTTGGATACTGACCAGATAATAACCCAAAACCAATAAATCATTAAGATTTAAAGCCTTTTTCTTTTGCGCCTGCTCAAAAGCATCCTCAAACATTTCTTCAACATGAGGTATTTTACCTGTCTGAGTCCATTCTAAGAGATTTTCTGAAAGATCCAAAAAGAGTAACTCTTCCTCTGGCAGCACCGAAAAATATTTCTCATAAGCTTCTTCTATCAGCTCTTGCTTTTGTTCTACGCGATCTTTTTCGCCATAAGTTGGAAATTTTATCAAGCGACTCTTCATTCTGAAATAATCTTCTGGAATATCGATGCTATCTGCTTCCAGTAAATCTGCAACCTTAACATTGAGATTTCTAGCAATGTAGTCTAATTTATCCAGAGAAGGAATCGATTCCCCTTTTTCAATACGTAGGAGCTGCCGAACCGTCAGATTAGCTCCGTTACGGCACAAATTTTCCCGTGAGAGACTTTGCTTTTCCCGTTCTGTACGAATACGTTTACCTAGACCTTCACTGGTAATCACGACTATCTCCTTCAATTTTATTATCTATATATTACTACTCGTGGTGCTAGTTGATTTTCAACGACAATAAAAAGCCCAAAAGGACTATACTGTAAGTGACAAA
>NZ_JBHSAC010000088.1:0-4224 GCF_042649885.1 Streptococcus dentapri
AAAATAGAAACAGCTAGTGATAGCATGAGTTTTGATCAACTATTATTAATGAGAGTTTGATCCTGGCTCAGGACGAACGCTGGCGGCGTGCCTAATACATGCAAGTGGAACGCATGGGTAATACCGGAGCTTGCTCCACCATTACTCATGAGTCGCGAACGGGTGAGTAACGCGTAGGTAACCTGGCTTTAAGAGGGGGATAACTATTGGAAACGATAGCTAATACCGCATAGGCGTGGCTAATGCATGTTAGCCACATAAAAGGGGCAAGAGCTCCGCTTAGAGATGGACCTGCGTTGTATTAGCTAGTTGGTAGGGTAAAGGCCTACCAAGGCGACGATACATAGCCGACCTGAGAGGGTGAACGGCCACACTGGGACTGAGACACGGCCCAGACTCCTACGGGAGGCAGCAGTAGGGAATCTTCGGCAATGGGGGGAACCCTGACCGAGCAACGCCGCGTGAGTGAAGAAGGTTTTCGGATCGTAAAGCTCTGTTGTTAAGGAAGAACGGGTAAGGGAGTGGAAAGCCCTTATCGTGACGGTACTTAACCAGAAAGGGACGGCTAACTACGTGCCAGCAGCCGCGGTAATACGTAGGTCCCGAGCGTTGTCCGGATTTATTGGGCGTAAAGGGAGCGCAGGCGGTTTTGTAAGTCTGAAGTTAAAGGCATTGGCTCAACCAATGTTAGCTTTGGAAACTGCAGGACTTGAGTTCAGAAGGGGAGAGTGGAATTCCATGTGTAGCGGTGAAATGCGTAGATATATGGAGGAACACCGGTGGCGAAAGCGGCTCTCTGGTCTGAGACTGACGCTGAGGCTCGAAAGCGTGGGTAGCGAACAGGATTAGATACCCTGGTAGTCCACGCCGTAAACGCTGAGTGCTAGGTGTTAGGCCCTTTCCGGGGCTTAGTGCCGTAGCTAACGCAATAAGCACTCCGCCTGGGGAGTACGACCGCAAGGTTGAAACTCAAAGGAATTGACGGGGGCCCGCACAAGCGGTGGAGCATGTGGTTTAATTCGAAGCAACGCGAAGAACCTTACCAGGTCTTGACATCCCGGTGCTATTTCTAGAGATAGAAAGTTTCTTTTGAACACTGGAGACAGGTGGTGCATGGTTGTCGTCAGCTCGTGTCGTGAGATGTTGGGTTAAGTCCCGCAACGAGCGCAACCCTTATTGTTAGTTGCCATCATTAAGTTGGGCACTCTAGCGAGACTGCCGGTAATAAACCGGAGGAAGGTGGGGATGACGTCAAATCATCATGCCCCTTATGACCTGGGCTACACACGTGCTACAATGGTTGGTACAACGAGTTGCGAGCCGGTGACGGCAAGCTAATCTCTGAAAGCCAATCTCAGTTCGGATTGGAGGCTGCAACTCGCCTCCATGAAGTCGGAATCGCTAGTAATCGCGGATCAGCACGCCGCGGTGAATACGTTCCCGGGCCTTGTACACACCGCCCGTCACACCACGAGAGTTTGTAACACCCAAAGTCGGTGAGGTAACCGTTCAGGAGCCAGCCGCCTAAGGTGGGATGGATGATTGGGGTGAAGTCGTAACAAGGTAGCCGTATCGGAAGGTGCGGCTGGATCACCTCCTTTCTAAGGAAAAGTAAGTAACAGAGGGCGTAAAAAGCGACTTGATTTTAGGAAACCAACGCAGTATGCTTGCATACCAGATGGTTTATCTAAATCACAAGCTTTTAGCCCGAGTACAATTTGACTCATTATCTGTTCTTACAAAGGAAGCACTTGGTTTGTCTGTTTAGTTTTGAGAGGTTTTGTGGGGCCTTAGCTCAGCTGGGAGAGCGCCTGCTTTGCACGCAGGAGGTCAGCGGTTCGATCCCGCTAGGCTCCATTAGGATATGAGAGATGACTTTTTATCCTAGCATGATATTTGAAGGGCCCTCAAACTTATTAGAGATAGGTCTCAGGGGTTTAAGATATCACGTTTGCCCATTGACAATTGAATATCTATCAAAGAAAGTAACAAGAAAGAAACCGAGAAAAAGCGACTGCTATCGAGCAAGAATAAGGTTAAGTTAGTAAGGGCGCACGGTGGATGCCTTGGCACTAGGAGCCGATGAAGGACGTGACGAACGACGAAATGCTTTGGGGAGCTGTAAGTAAGCTATGATCCAGAGATGTCCGAATGGGGGAACCCACTAGCTAAAGGCTAGTATCCCTACCTGTTAAGGGTAGAGGAAGGAAGACGCAGTGAACTGAAACATCTAAGTAGCTGCAGGAAGAGAAAGCAAGAGCGATTGCCTCAGTAGCGGCGAGCGAAGCGGCAGGAGGGCAAACCAGAGTGTTTACACTCTGGGGTTGTAGGACTGCAATAAGGCCTTAAAGAGTATAGAAGAACGACCTGGGAAGGTCGGCCAAAGAGAGTAAAAGCCTCGTATTTGAAATAGTCTTTATACCTAGCAGGATCCTGAGTACGGCGGGACACGTGTAATCCCGTCGGAAGCTGGGAGGCCCATCTCCCAACCCTAAATACTCCCTAGTGACCGATAGTGAACCAGTACCGTGAGGGAAAGGTGAAAAGTACCCCGGAAGGGGAGTGAAAGAGAACCTGAAACCGTGTGCCTACAAGAAGTTCGAGCCCGTTAATGGGTGAGAGCGTGCCTTTTGTAGAATGAACCGGCGAGTTACGTTGACGTGCGAGGTTAAGTTGAAGAGACGGAGCCGTAGGGAAACCGAGTCTGAAGAGGGCGCCTTAGTACGTTGATGTAGACCCGAAACCATGTGACCTACCCATGAGCAGGTTGAAGGTGCGGTAAGACGCACTGGAGGACCGAACCAGGGCACGTTGAAAAGTGCTTGGATGACTTGTGGGTAGCGGAGAAATTCCAAACGAACTTGGAGATAGCTGGTTCTCTCCGAAATAGCTTTAGGGCTAGCGTCGACAATAGAGAATCTTGGAGGTAGAGCACTGTTTGGGTGAGGGGTCCATCCCGGATTACCAATCTCAGATAAACTCCGAATGCCAATGATTTATGGTCGGCAGTCAGACTGCGAGTGCTAAGATCCGTAGTCGAAAGGGAAACAGCCCAGACCACCAGCTAAGGTCCCCAAATAATTGTTAAGTGGAAAAGGATGTGGGGTTGCACAGACAACTAGGATGTTAGCTTAGAAGCAGCTATTCATTCAAAGAGTGCGTAATAGCTCACTAGTCGAGTGACCCTGCGCCGAAAATGTACCGGGGCTAAAACAATTTACCGAAGCTGTGGATACCTTTATAGGTATGGTAGGAGAGCGTTCTATGTGTGGTGAAGGCATACCGTGAGGAGTGCTGGAGTGCATAGAAGTGAGAATGCCGGTATGAGTAGCGAAAGATGGGTGAGAATCCCATCCACCGTAAGACTAAGGTTTCCAGGGGAAGGCTCGTCCGCCCTGGGTTAGTCGGGACCTAAGGAGAGACCGAAAGGTGTATTCGATGGCCAACAGGTTGATATTCCTGTACTAGAGTATTGAGTGAAGGAGGGACGCAGAAGGCTAGCGGAACCGGACGACTGGAAGAGTCCGGCCAATCAGTGAGGTGTGGACTGAGTCAAATGCTTAGTTCTGCAACATTGAGCTGAGAAGGGGAGTGAAGTATAGTAGCGAAGTTCGTGATGTCAGGCTGCCAAGAAAAGCTTCTAGCGTTTAAAGATACTCTACCCGTACCGCAAACCGACACAGGTAGTCGAGGCGAGTAGCCTCAGGTGATCGAGAGAACTCTCGTTAAGGAACTCGGCAAAATGGCCCCGTAACTTCGGGAGAAGGGGCGCTGGCTCAAGGTCAGCCGCAGTGAAAAGGCCCAAGCAACTGTTTATCAAAAACACAGCTCTCTGCAAAATCGTAAGATGACGTATAGGGGGTGACGCCTGCCCGGTGCTGGAAGGTTAAGAGGAGCGCTTAGACTTAGGTCGAAGGTGTGAATTGAAGCCCCAGTAAACGGCGGCCGTAACTATAACGGTCCTAAGGTAGCGAAATTCCTTGTCGGGTAAGTTCCGACCCGCACGAAAGGCGTAATGATTTGGGCACTGTCTCAACGAGAGACTCGGTGAAATTTTAGTACCTGTGAAGATGCAGGTTACCCGCGACAGGACGGAAAGACCCCATGGAGCTTTACTGCAGTTTGATATTGCGTATCTGTAGCACATGTACAGGATAGGTAGGAGCCGTAGAAGATGGGACGCTAGTTTCATTGGAGGCGCTGTTGGGATACTACCCTTGTGTT
>NZ_JBHSAC010000089.1:0-501 GCF_042649885.1 Streptococcus dentapri
GGGACAATACCTATAAGACCAAGAACCTGTCCTATAAGAAGGATCATTACGGGAGCTACCAGGAGCCCCAGCCCAATGGGGGCTATCAGACAAAGACCTATGTTTCTAAGACGACGACGGAGCACTATAGTCTGAACGATTTGCTCTCCAATAAGAAGAGTCCGATCAAGGCGACGCAGTCGGTCTATGAGACGCGGGTCAAGGCCTTCCGGGAACAGATGACCAAGGCCAATGGTTTCAGCGATAAGGAGATCCAGCAGGCCAAGTCCATGAGCACGGATGAGCTGATTGACAAGTATGGCTTAGCCCCTCAGGCGGCGGTTTACGAACAGCTTCGGGGGAGCCAGTGGCAGGAGGATCATAAGGCGGCTTTAGATACGGTAGCGACGGTGGTGATTCCGACGGTAGCGGTCGTTTCCTTAGTGGTCAGTGTTGCGGGGATGGTCGGGACCTTTGGGGCGGCCTCTCCGGTTCTGGGACCAGTAGCGGCCGGTTCGACGG
>NZ_JBHSAC010000091.1:0-538 GCF_042649885.1 Streptococcus dentapri
AGGATCGCCAAGATGCCCTATCTGGTAAGGAAGATGACGGCACGGCCACCACAAGGCCTTCTAGCACTAGTTCAGAGAAGTAGACGGGAGCCAGCAAGCGAGAGTTTGCCCCTTGTCTCCCATGAAAAGAAAAGGAAATCAAAAAGAAGCCTATGGATATCATTGTACTTCGTGACAGCTACCGTCAGGTCTTGACGGTCCCCCAAGAAGGCGCCCTGCACCTAAGTGATCAGCTGACGATTACACAGAGTGCCAACGGCTTGGTTTGCCAAGAGGGCCCCCAGCAGCATCCCTTAGACACCGGCCGGCGTTTTGGGGAGCTTATCGTTTATCCCCAACCATCTGATCAGCACCGCTATAGCATTGACGGGCTTTCGCGTGTGGTCATAGGCCCGCAGCCAGGGAGCGACCTTTTAACGGGGGATTGGGGGCTGAGCCTTTTGCTGAAGAGGGAGGCAGCTGGCAGCTGGCAGCTTCAAAATCTAGGAGCGCCTATTTACCTCAACAATCATTTGGTGACCCAGAAAAGGCTGCACCT
>NZ_JBHSAC010000092.1:0-1100 GCF_042649885.1 Streptococcus dentapri
GGGCATGAGTGATTCGGAGGCCATCAAGGAGTATGGTCTGGCTCCGCAGCATGCGGTTTATGAAGAGCTTCGAAGCAATCAGTGGTACGAGGATCATAAGAAAACTCTGGACTTTGTGGCCAAAGGGGTGACCTATACCTTACTGGCTGTAGCGGCCGTAGCCGCCATTGCCAGTACGGGAGGAGCGGCGCCAGCTGTTGTTGCGACAGTGGCAGAAGGGGCTGCAGTTGCGGGGACGACTTTGGCGGTAGCCGATGCGGCCAGTGCCTACACGACTGGGGGCAGTTTTATGACTGGCCAGATGATGTCGGAGGATGAAAAGGTTTTTGCGGCAGCGAATGCGGTCGTTGCGGTTGCGAGCTTTGGTGCCAGCCGCTACCTCGGCGGCTTCAGCCAGGCAGATCAGGCCTCGGCTGCATTGGGGGATACCAGTGCTGTAAGCCGCAACATTAATACGGCCAAGTCTCTCTCCAGTGCGGCCAACTATGCGGACTACGGGGTCAATGTGACCCAGATGGGTTATGATAAGATTGTCAAAGGAGAAGATCCGGACTGGACAAGTCTGGCGTCTCTGGGAGTTGGTGCCGTTAACGATCACAATGGCAATGTCAGAGCAGCCAAAGCTCAGGCTGGTGAGATAGACTTTACGGCTTCACCGATTAGGAGCCAGAAGCCATCGGCTATCGACAGTCCCACTGTCAAGCCGGCTGATATTGACTTGCCAAGTAAAGCGCCCAAGGCTAAAGTGGGAGGCGGTGCTCCTACAGAAGCCACCCCACATGTCAAAGTACCAGACCCTGAAGTTGGGCTGCTGGTGTGGTTGCTGGGACTAAAGCTTCTGATATTCCAAGAGCCAAGGTTGGCGATGTCGATGCACCGACACGGGCTGGGGAAGTGACTGGTTCATCAGCAAATCCCCATTGGGAAGGAAGCCAGTGGGAAAGCCATATGGATGATCTCCACACCAATATGTTGGCTAATAATAGACCAGTTACTTCCGAAGTGCATAGCATGGAAGAAATTGCCCAGCAGCAAAAAGTCCTTCACCAGTTGGATACTGGCGAGGTGCAGCTTTCGACCAATCTGGCAAAGGGTAACTA
>NZ_JBHSAC010000093.1:0-1485 GCF_042649885.1 Streptococcus dentapri
CTCGCAGCTCCTCTAACTGGCCTTCTTTTTGATAGACCCACCTACTAAACTGCTCAGAAGAGTCTGCGATATCATCCATGTAGTAACTGAGCAGGATATCTGGTACCTTTGCTGGAGCTCCATTAAAAAATTAATATGGCGGTCACAGTCCTTTCGACAAGCCTGTCTAACATCATAGAGATCCCAAGCAGCCTCATCATAGGCACGCAGCTTTTGCAAATGCTCATCTTCCAAGCGTTCAAACTCTTTTTTATCCATAACAAAGTCACTTTCTTATCAGTTAACTGGATTGCGAAACTCAGGACTAGGCAGACTGCCTGCCTTAGATTTGGCTGCATCTGCAGCCTGACCCTGAAGAGCAGATTCGATGCTGGCTGATACCTTAGCGGTTGTCTGCGAGGCCGCAGCTGCCGCTAGCATCTCTAACTTGTCTATCAAGCTTTCTCCCTTAGCGTGAACTTCAGCTTTGGTCGCAATAACCAAAGCCTTGATCATGATTCTCTCCTGAGTTTTTTTAAGTTCAAGCAGTTCTTCTTCAACTTCTTGGACAATTTTTCCTGGCTGTCCCATTAGTCATTTTCCTCCTTTAAACTAACCCAAATTGGGAAGCTGATTCGTTATCAGCTCCCTCAATCTGATTGCCTGCAGCTTCTAAATCATCTCCCAGCTTTTCCAGCTGCTGAGAAAACTGCCTGGCCTGAGAGCGGTCAGCTTCTTCTACGCCTTGTGACCAGCAGGCCGAAAACTCAATATCGGCCAGTAAAGCCTCGACCTCTCCAGAAGAGAGATGTTCAGCAAGCTCATAGGCCTGTGCCCTAGCTCTCTCAATGATGGTATGAACCTGTTCTTTGGTCTCATCCATCTCATGATTGACCTTGTTTTCAAACTCCTTGACCGAGGCAGCCATCTGCTTAGTAAGGGATAAAAGCGAGGGCTTCTTGAGCAAGATTTTCTTAGAGCCCGTAGAACTAGCTTTCTTTTTCTTGCCCTTGCTTTTTTTAGATTTGGCGTAGGAACCGTAGTCTTCCTTGTATTCCTTCATATAATCTTCTTTGTCTTTGAAAGGATTGTGGTCATGGCTGGCCTTGTACTTGGCCACCTCTTCCACCTGCTCTTTGGTCATGCCGGAACAGAACTGGTGATGTTTGACATAATAGTCCGTATCAACATTATTTCCTTTTATCCGAGCATATTGGGCACTATGACTAGAACCTTCAATCTCTCGTACATGACCATAGGGAATGTTTCCACCGTCAGCAGCATATTTTGTTGTATTGTTTTCGGAATCACTATAAATATAGGCATGCTTATCCAAGTATTCCTTATCTTCCTTCGTTATATAACCATAGGCATAAGCCGTGCCAGCACCCCAATCAGAAAAATTCGTTACGCGTTCAACATTATGCTTGGCGGCTACTTTAGCAACAGGAGGACCAGCCTGACTGTGACCAGACATATTGGTAATTTCACCATCTTTGTGGGCTT
>NZ_JBHSAC010000094.1:0-511 GCF_042649885.1 Streptococcus dentapri
GTTTAGCTCAGCTGGGAGAGCATCTGCCTTACAAGCAGAGGGTCAGCGGTTCGAACCCGTTAACTCCCATAAGTTATGAAGACGTTAAGAAATCCGTATAACAAAAGGAAGTTTATCTTTTTAACTAGGATTTTGGTCTGAATATAATTAATAGGTCCCGTGGTGTAGCGGTTATCACGTCGCCCTGTCACGGCGAAGATCGCGGGTTCGATTCCCGTCGGGACCGTTCAAAATGTCTGTAAGACATTTTGAAGTTGGCAATGAAGCAAGCGTAGCTTACGTCCTTAGTAGAATGTCTGTAAGACATTTTGAAGTTTGCGTCATATTTACGAGACTCGTTAGCTCAGTTGGTAGAGCATTTGACTTTTAATCAAAGGGTCACTGGTTCGAGCCCAGTACGGGTCATGGATGCGGGTTTGGCGGAATTGGCAGACGCACCAGATTTAGGATCTGGCGCTTAACGGCGTGGGGGTTCAAGTCCCTTAACCCGCATAAGAAAGATTAGGCCGGC
>NZ_JBHSAC010000095.1:0-1282 GCF_042649885.1 Streptococcus dentapri
TCTTTGTCTCCTTACTGTCTGGCACTTGACCGTTAATATCAAGATTCTGCCATCACTTATTATTAAGTCATTAATACTGTTATCTTATTCCTACAAATTATCATATCCAGAAGCTTTATCTTTAATAGCTTGCTGAATCATCTTTGAAAACTGCCCCTTGATATCTGTATCTAATTCACCAGCAATCGTTTTCAGTGATTCCTTGGTCTCACTGGCCGCTGTTTCAATCTTACTGTCATAGGTCTTCTTAATAGACTTGGGCTTCAATTTGTACTGAGCTGCTAATAATCTAATGTTTTCTTTTTCCAACTCTTTTTCAACATCCTCTAAATTCCCTGAGGTTAAATTATCGCTTGTTCCTTTTTTCCCCATTGGTCTCTCCTGTTCTAATAATGATTATTTCCCCTGATCTAATAGTTCTAAATCAATGCGGCGGCGCTCCGCATAAGCCTCTTGCAACTTTTCCTCAACTGCATTGTATTTTTTCTTATAGGTTTGTTCGAGTTCATCCAACTGATCATCACATTCTCGAAAAGCATGTAAAAACTGATTGTGACCTATATCAAGGTAAGCTTCAACTAGATTGGTCAGCTCTTGATATTCCTGAACCCCCCTTTGACGGAAATCATAAAGAGCTGTTTCATACTTGCTTTCCATCAGTGTGTTGAACTGGAGCTGACGCTCTGCATAAGTATCGATTTTTTCCTCTATAGCTCTTCGTTCATCACGATACCAATCATCTAGCTGATAAAGGTCTTCTTCCAGGCCGCTAACTTTACGGCATATTAATTCCCATTGATCCATCCGGTAATATCTCCTGCCAGTGTTTCATCCTGCGCTATCAGTTCCTGTATCCCCGTCTCAATTTGGCTCCCCAAGGCGGTAAAGGTAGCCATCAATGTCTGAGAGGCGGTGACTTTCTCATTAAAATGGGTTTTCACACTATCTACAATGGTATCATAGGTCACTCCCTCTTCCGCATAGACGGCCATAATTTCTTCGTCGGTCAGCTTTTCTACCATCATCGGCCGTTTTTTGATCTCTTTCCAAGTTTCTTCTGCTTCCGCAACGGCCGCATCTGCCTTGCTTTTGATGCTTTCATGACCGATTTGAGCCGCAATTCCCAAGCCTTGGGCAACGGCACTGGCAGACAGGTAGTCCAAGAAAATCGTCTCATTGCTAGAATAGCCGCCCTCCTTGAGCTTAGACTTCATGCCTTGAAACCCTTGATCCATATAGTCTGAGACAGTTGTTTCCACAGCGTCATAGAGATGGGCTTCAT
>NZ_JBHSAC010000096.1:0-587 GCF_042649885.1 Streptococcus dentapri
TTTGTCACCTTTTCTTTGGTCATAACTTACTAGAAAGAAGCCGCTTTAATAGACGAACAGGGCAACTTATTTGGTTGGTTCAGCTCATTCGACAAGCCATGAATAGGAAAATCTCACCAGATACCATTGTGATTATGGACAGTTTTCCATTGCCGCTTTGCCAGCCTATTCGCAATCATAGAGCCAAGATTTTCAATGATCTCGCTGATATTGGGTATAATGCTGCTAAAAACCTTTGGTTCTATGGTTTTAAAGTCCATATGCTGGTCACTTTGTCGGGGGTTATTCTCAACTATGTTGTGACACCAGCCTCTGTTCACGACATTAAAGTCGTTGATGAACTCCTAGAAGGCTGTAGGCAATCTGTAGTTCTTGCCGATTTAGGCTATCTCAGTCAAGTGCTAAAAGATAGCTTAAAACAGAAAGGCTATCACATATGGACACCTTTACGTCAAAACATGGTCGGTGCAGAACAGCATAATCATTGGCAGTTACTTGTCATGAGAAGAACGATCGAAACTCGCTTTTCTGAACTTTGTGCGCTATTTGATATTGAACACACGTTGACTAGAAGCATTAGGGGACTA
>NZ_JBHSAC010000097.1:0-712 GCF_042649885.1 Streptococcus dentapri
GGTGTTTGGTAATTGAGACTGCTGTGAATGCGATGGTGATTCCACCAGTGGACATAATCTTTCGTTTTAAGGGTTAGTTCTTCTAGTGAATGGAAGGTTTCTTGGTTGATAAACTCAAGTTTGAAAGAATGATAGGTACTCTCAGCGACGGCATTGTCATAGGGACAACCCGCTTGACTCAGCGAACGGGTGATGCCAAAAGCCTCTAACATGTCATCTATCAGCTGGTTGTCAAACTCCTTACCACGGTCAGAATGGAACAGCTTCACTTTGGTCAGAGCGTAAGGGATGTTTTGAATGGCTTCTTTGACCAAGTCAGCGGTCTTGTGCCAACCAAGGGATAGGCCGATGATTTCACGATTAAAGAGGTCAAGAATCAAACAAACATAAGCCCAACGATTGCCAACACGAACATAGGTTAAGTCCGTCACAAGGGTTTCCAATGGTTTTTGCTGGTTAAACTGTCTCTCTAAGAGATTTGGAATAGGTGCTTCATTCTTCCCTTTAGCATGCGGTTTGAAGGCAGCCTTTTGGTAAACAGAAACCAAATTCAATCGCTTCATGATGCGACGAATCCGACGGCGAGACAAGTTGATCCCTTGTGCTTCCAGACATTTCTTAATCTTCCTAGCGCCGTATCTGAACTTACTGTCAAGAAAAATGCGCTTAACCATTTCTTCAAGTTGTGCCTCAGATACTGGCTCTACAGCTT